>JAGVLI010000463.1 GCA_020054355.1 Planctomycetales bacterium
CGCGCCGCCAGGCGGCCCGGCAGCCGACTTCAGCGCCCGTCCCGTCTTCGCGCTCGACGATGACCTCGGGCCGGAGACGCACCGGAGCAATCGCGGCTTGCTGTACCTGACGCTGCTGCTGTTCTTCGGCGTCTTCTTCGGTGGGGGCCTGAGCGGGTTGATCGGCTCCACGCAGGGCGGCCGCCTGGGCGGACTGGACGCGGCAGTCAACGGGCTGGCGATTACGCTGACCGTGTTCGCCGTATTGTTTCTGCCGGTCCTGCTGGTCTGGCTGATCCGGGCGCGGTTCGTCCAGCGCGCCGCGCCGGACGGTTACGGTCGTTTGGTGCTGATCGTGGTCTTCTGGATCCTGTTCAGCGCCATGGCGGGCGGTGCGGCCTTCATGTTGTTTTTCCTGGCCTGCCTGGGCGGCTTGGCTGGCGGCAACGCGGTGCGGTGACACGGTGCTTGCGACGTGGGCAGGTTTTGGTAGTGTTGAGCCGGCGTCGGGAATTCTTGCGAGTTCGTCAGCCAGGCTCCACTTGTGTCGCACCGCATCACCTGTCCGCATTGCTCCGCACCGCTCCGGCTGCCGGATGGCTTTCTGCCGGCGTTTGCCGCCTGCCCGCGCTGCCAGGGCAAGGTGCCGAACCCGGAATTACCCGATGATATCGAGATCACCGATTCCGGCGGTGTGCCGGCGCTCGCGCTCGATGACGATGTGGACCCGGAGGCGCAGCCATTCTGGCACGGTCTGCGGTATCGAGTCCTGCTGCTCTTGCTCGTCTTCCTTTGCGGTGGTCTGACCGGATTGCTCGATTCCCCACCCGGCAGCATTGTCGGTGGGACCATTCCGCTTGCCGGCGTATTGATCGCCTTGGTCGGCATTGGCACCGCACTCATATTGCCAATCGTCGTAAGGATACCCCGCTCGGATGTCGTGCGTCAGGCGCCACCGGGTTGGTTTGGCCGGGCGTTCATGGTCCTGGTGATCTGCATCTACCTCAGCGCCCTGTGGCTCGTAGTCGTCATCGTGACCTCGTTTGCCTTCGCGCTCGGCTGGAGCCTTGGCAATGCCCTGCCCTGACGGAAGCCGCTTGTGAGCGAACCCCGCGACGGCGTATCATTCATTTCCCAGCTCTCGCGATTACCGCACGCCGCCCCGGAGGCCATCATGATTCTGCCCACCGCCCGTATGCCGCTCTTCCTTTCCATCCTTCTGCTGATCGGCACGGCGACCGCTCAGGAAAAAGCCCTGACCGGCCCGCAGGAAGACTTGGTGCGCGTTGCCGTCTGGGGCGAGCCGGCAGCGCGGATGGCGGCACTGGAAGAGCTGCGCAAGCTGCCGGCGACGAAGGAGCGGGTCCGGCGTGTCGAGGAGATCATCCGCGCCGGCCGAACCTACCCGGCAATCCAGGAAGCGAAGCAGTCGTTCGAGGTCGCCATCGACGGCGGCCGAAAGCTGACGGTCCACGTGCAGCTGCCGAAGGGCTACGATCCGGCCAAGCGCTATCCGCTGATGGCGGCGATGGGCGGCGGGCCGACGCCGGACGACAAGCGGGCCAAGGCGCAGGGCGCCATGATGTACAACGTCTGGTCGAAGCCCGCCCTGGAAGCGGGCTGGCTGGTCGCGGCCGTGGAGGACACCGTTTCCGTCATCAAGACGGCCAAACCGTTGCGCTACCCGATGCTGGGCGACGATCATTTCCGCGCCGTGCTGGATGTGCTGTTCCAGCGCTATGCGATCGATCCCAACCGCGTCCATGCCACCGGCATCTCGCTCGGCTCGAACTACGCCACGGTCTACGCCGCCGCCCATCCGGACTGGTTCGCCGGCATCGCGCCCGTCTCCACCGAGGGCGAATCGCGAGAGCAGGTGGTCCGCAATCTCCGGCACGTCGGCGTCTTCGTGCTCGAAGGGGCCAAGGACAAGAACATCCGCACGATCGACGGGCCGCGCAAGCAGGCCAAAATCCTCGACGCCTTCGGCTATCGGCATCGTTACGACGAGGAAGCCGAGCGCGCCCACGAGGCCTTCGTGTCGAAGTATCCCGCCGTCCTTACCTGGCTGGCGGAGCAGCCCCGGACGCCCTTCCCGAAGGAAGTGATCCGGCTGGCGCATCCGGGCATTGTCCTGCCCGCCCGGCGCTTCTACTGGCTCGAAACCGACACGCACCAAGGCTGCGTCGAAGCGGTCGTGAAGGAGAACACCATCGAGGTCCAGGCGGCGCGGGCCAGGCAGCTGACCTTGCATCTTTCCGACCGGCTGCTCGATCTCGACAAGCCGGTGATTGTGCGGGTGAACGGGAAGACCGTCCATCAGCAACCCGTGGCGCGCTCCCTGGTGACGGCAGTCGAGGATGCCGGGCTGCTGAATGACAGCGAGCGCTGCGCCACGGCCCGCTTGACCGTCGCGGTGCCAGACCTGGACGCGGGCGAACGCTGGCTGCAGTCGCTGGCGCCCAAGATCGAGCCGGCCAAGCTGCCGTTCTGGGAAGACTTCGCCGTGCTGACCTTGCAGGAAGCCCGGCCGAAGCTGCGAGAAAAGCTGGAACTGGAAAAGGGTCCGTTGCCCGCAGCGCCGGGCTGCAATTCCGTGCGCGTGACGGCAGTGCCGGACGAGTCGCCGTTGCGACTCGACGACCGCATCCTGGAATTCGACGGCGAGCCGTTCTTCGCGAACGCGGACAGCCTGGCCTTCCTGGAAAGCTACCTCTGGCGAACGAAGGGGACCGCGCTGCGGCTGAAGGTGCTGCGCGCCGGCAAGCAGCTGGAAGTGACGCTGCCGTTGAAATAACCGCACCCTGGCTCGCGGTCCCGCCCGTGATACAATGGGCCGCGGCCAGAGGTGCGCGATCATGTCCCTCGACGATGACTATCCCAGTTACCTGAAACTCTACCGGAGCGGCGAGCTGGCCCGGCGGGTGGAAGAGGCACTTGCCGCGCTGGCCGACTGCACCGTCTGTCCGCGCGATTGCCACGTCGATCGGCTGCACGACGACGCTCGTCAGGCCCTGTGCCGCACTGGCCGCCATGCCCGCGTCGGCAACTACTTTCCCCATTTCGGCGAGGAAGATTGTTTACGCGGCGCGCTCGGTTCGGGGACGATCTTTTTCAGCTATTGCAATTTGAAGTGCGTCTTTTGCCAGAATTCGGACCTCAGCTGGGACGGCCTGGGCGCGCCCTGCCCGCCGGACGAGCTGGCCCGGATGATGCTGGACTTGCAGCAGCGCGGCTGCCATAACATCAATTTCGTCACGCCGGAACATGTGGTGCCGCAACTGCTGGAAGGGCTGTACCGGGCCGTCGAGCGCGGGTTACGGCTGCCGTTGGTCTACAACACCAGTTCCTACGACAGCCTGGAGAGCCTTCAGCTGCTCGACGGCGTCATCGACATCTACATGCCCGACTTCAAGTTCTGGGATGCGGACACGGCCAAGTGGATCGTGAAGGCCAAGGACTATCCGGAAGTCGCCCAGCGCACCGTCCGGGAAATGCATCGCCAGGTAGGCGACCTGACCTTTCGCGACAACGGCCTGGCGCGGCGCGGACTGCTGGTCCGGCACCTGGTGATGCCGAACGGGCTGGCGAACACGCGGGAGATCATGCGCTTCCTGGCGCGGGAAGTGTCGCCGAACACCTATGTCAACATCATGGATCAGTATCGGCCGGCGGGTCGGGCCGAGCGTTACGAGACCATCAGCCGCGCGCTGCTCCGGAGCGAACATCAGGAAGCGGTCCGGATCGCGCGCGAGGAAGGGCTGTGGCGCTTCGACGAACGCCAGCCCGGACGCCGACTCGCTTTACTCTAGTGCTGCTGGCTGGCAGTGTTTGTCCGTGGGTTACGATTCCAATCGTGACATCTCCACTGCCCGTGACGATTGGAATCGTAACCCACGGACCAGAAGGCACTGGACTGAACGCTGGGAGCGCAGTAGTCGGGCCGGTGCAACCAGCCCTGGCCAGTCGGTGTTAGTCGGCACTGACCCTTATTGATTCTCATTGAGACTGCGGAGGGGGGCTTTGAAACGAAACTGCCCGCCGGCACCACTTGGCCACTACCTGTAGGGTCCGCTGTGCGGACCGATCACTAGCGCTTGTGGTCCGCACAGCG
>JAGVLI010000167.1 GCA_020054355.1 Planctomycetales bacterium
AGCAAGCCGGGCCGGACAACCAGCGGCGCGTGGTGGCCGTGGTGCTGAAGCCGAGCGTGCGGAAGTGAGTGAAGCGCGGAGCGCGAAGGTCAGCGGTGGAATTGGAGGGCGATTGTTGGCCGCGAATATCTATATCTATTGCCCGGCTAGCGTGCCGGGGCTTGACCGTTGCGACCTCGAGGAGGAACTCGAAGCGTTCTTCGGCGATGCAGCCGAGGACTCTGGGGCTGGCGGTGGCGAGGCTGGGTTCAACCTCGACTTCGACTTGGCGGACGGCGAGGATCCCCACGTCTGGGCGGATCGCCTCAAGCCGTTCCTGATTGGCATCGGCGTGCGGCTCGGCACAGTATTCGATGTGTTCCCTGATGGCTGGGAGCCTGGCATGGTTTGGCGCCGTGTCGAGGTGTTTGGCACCGACCAGCGTCGAACCGATCGCCCGGGGTCATAAAGGCAAAGGCATGCCGAGCCAGCCGCTGGAGACCTTCGGTCAGAGTGGCGACTGGCGCCGGAGACCCGCACCGGGCGCGCAACTTAGTGCGCACTAGCCCTTATTGATTCTCATTGAGACTGCGGAGGGGGTGTCAGTGATATGAAATGAAACGAAACGGGGACTGCTAACCGTAAACGGCGAAACGATCATCAATATGCGCATCTGGTACAACAACATCCTGGAAAACAGCCGGTACGTGCTGGACGTGAAGACCAACCGCGTCCGCATTGGCCGGCGCGGCGATAACGACATCGTCCTGAACAGCCCGTACATCGCCGAGGAAGCCGTGGTGCTGACCCGGCGCGGCGGCGCGTGGGAGCTGACCGCGCTGGGCGTCAATGGCTGCCAGATCGGCGACAAGCAGTTGCGGGAAGGCGACCAGACGCCCGTCGGCAGCGGTCAGACCATCCAGCTCTTTCCCTTCACGCTCACGCTCGATTTGCCGGAGCAGGCGGTCGTCTCCGGCGAAGCCCAGCGGCAAGCGCTCGACCGGGAACTTTCGCGAATCATTCAAGAGGTCCACCTCGAACTGCTCGACCGCATGAACCTGGTCGCGGCCGGCGAGTCCGCCCGCCAGGAAAGCGACGAGCAGCTGCTGACCCTCGAACGCAATATCGACGAGATTGCCAAGCACAAGGGATTGCTCGATGCCAAGCACGCCGCGCTGGTGCAACACGTGGCGGGCATGGCCGTGCGCGGCGAGTTGCTGGGCGGGATGCTGGCCAGCGCGCCGAACAAGCAAGCCGACGCCTGGCAGGAAGGGCACCACTGGAGCAAGCTGGTGTCGTCGGTGCCGGAGCGCGAGCAGGAATTGAAGCGTACCGCCGAGCATGTCGCCGAGCAACTGGGCCTCAAAAAGCTGGTCGATCTGACCAAGCAGATCGAGCGCGTCGAGCAGCACTTCTGGCCTGCCTGGGAGAAGACCGCCGGCCAGGTCTACGACGAGTTCAAGCAGTACCTGGCCCAGCGGTTCGTCAAGAAGGAAATCAAGGACGTGGTCTTCGGCTACGGCCCGCTCGAAGACCTGCTGCGCACGCCGACCATCACCGAAATCATGGTGGTGGACCGCGACCACATCTACATCGAGAAGAACGGCGTGCTGGAAAACTCCGGCCGGCGCTTCATCTCCGACGAGGTGACGCTGGCGATCATCGAGCGGATCGTGGCCCGCGTCGGCCGGCGGATCGACAAGTCGCACCCACTGGTGGATGCCCGCCTGACGGACGGCAGCCGGGTGAATGCCGTCATTCCGCCGCTGACCGTCAGCGGACCGTGCCTGACCATCCGCAAGTTCCCGGCCCGGAAGATGACCACCGACGACCTGGTGGGCAAAGGCTCGCTGACGCGCACAGTGGCGGAGTTTCTGCGGGCGGCGGTGCTGGCGCGCAAGAACATTCTCATTTCCGGCGGCACCGGCACCGGCAAGACCACGCTGCTCAACTGCCTGAGCGATTTCATTCCCAACAAGGAACGCATCGTCACCATCGAGGATACCGCCGAGCTGCAACTGAAGAAGGAGCACGTCGTCCGCATGGAAACCAAATCGGCCAACGTGGAAGGGGCCGGCGCTTACAGCATCCGCGACCTGGTGAAGAACTCACTGCGAATGCGGCCCGACCGCATCGTCGTCGGCGAGTGTCGCGGCGCGGAAGCCCTCGACATGCTGCAAGCGATGAACACCGGCCACGACGGCTCGATGACCACGGTTCACGCCAACAGCGCCGAGGACGTGGTCCTGCGTCTGGAGGTGCTGGTCCAGATGGCGGCAGCGCTGCCGATCGAGTCGATCCATCGGCAGATCGCGTCGGCCATCGACCTGGTGGTGCAGCTGTCGCGCTTGCGCGACGGCAGCCGGCGGGTGACGCAGGTCACGGAGTTCATCGGCATCGATCCGGAAGAGGGCGGGGTCCGCACGAAAGACCTGTTCGTGCTGGAAGAGGTGAGCGGCCAGCTGAAGCTGATGCCAACGGGCTGCCTGCCGACCTTCATGGACCAGCTGATCGAGGGCAACATGCTGCAGCTGGAGTCGTTTTATCGCTGAGGATTGCGCATATGGCTTTCGTACTTTGCCCCAGGCACGGCGGAAACGGTGGTGCCCTTGTCTGCCCGCACATCCTCGGTAAATTCGATGCTCAGACATATACTTCGGATATACACGAGATTCGCGGAAAACTCTGGGGGAATGAGGAATTTGGACTCTTCTGGATCTGTTCGTTGTGCCAACAGCAGGCTCTCAGCTCAAATGAACCTGCCGAATCTTACCCTGAAGCAATCGTGGAGCATCTTTTTACCCATACCGAATTGAAGCCGCTTTGCGGGGAGTGTTTCAATTTGTTTCGATCCGGCTGCGCTTCGATTACTCCGAAGCCATGGACTATTGACTCATGAACAAACTCATCATCGGCTGCGGCTACCTCGGCAGCCGGGTTGCCGCCCGCTGGCGCGCCGAGAGACATCGCGTCTTCGCTACTACGCGCAAGCCGGAACGTGCTGATGAGCTGCGCCGCCAGGGAATCGAACCGGTCGTTTGCGATGTGCTGGACCCCGCCAGCCTAAAGCACTTACCCGCAGTGGCCACAGTTTGTCACGCGGTCGGTCTGGACCGTGCTGCAGGTCGTTCAATGCGCGAGGTCTACGTCCAAGGGCTGCGCAACGTTCTCGACGCGCTGCCGCCACCGAAGCGCTTCATCTACATCAGCAGCACCGGCGTCTATGGTCAGTGCGGTGGCGAGGCCGTGGACGAGAGCGCCGTCACGGAACCCGCCGAGGAATCGGGGAGAGTGGTCTTGGAAGCCGAACGGCTGCTGCACGGTTGCATGCCAGGCGCGGTGATCTTGCGCTTCGCCGGCATCTACGGGCCGGGCCGGCTGCTGCGCCGGCAAGCGCTCGCAGCGGGCGAAGCCATCGTCGGCGATGCGGACAAATGGCTGAATCTGATCCACGTCGACGATGGGGCTGCCGCCGTTACGGCCGCCGAGGCGAACGCCAGGCCCGGCCGCATCTATAACGTTGGCGATGATGCCCCGGTGCGGCGGCGCGAATTCTATTCGGCGCTGGCCCGGCTGCTCCAGGCCCCGGAACCGCGTTTTGTCGCGCCGCCTCCGGATGCCCCGCTGCCCAGCCACGAATGGGCGAATCGCCGCATCGTCAACCGGCGATTGCGGCAAGAGCTGGCCGTGCCGTTGCAGTATCCGAGTTGTGCGGAAGGGCTGCCTGCCGCGGTGCGTGAATCGTGAACGCCGGCCCTGCCGGGTTGCAAGCCGGCTGCCACTTTCTAAGATGAGGAGA
This sequence comes from Planctomycetales bacterium, assembly GCA_020054355.1. GTDB lineage: Bacteria > Planctomycetota > Planctomycetia > Gemmatales > Gemmataceae > JAGVLI01. The sequence continues at coordinate 3,779 of JAGVLI010000167.1, forward strand.
GAACTGGTTTCGCTCCCGAGGGACGGCTGCCGTCATGCTGCGTCGCAAGTACCTCTTCCCCAATGTGATCGAAATGAACTACCAGGCCGGGCGGCGCCTGGGAGTGAACGTCTATCTGATCGACGGCGGCAACGAATTCCTGCTCATCGACATCGGTTTCCTCGAACCCGTGGACGAGATCATCGAGCTGATCCGCAAGATGGACTTCAACCTGTCCACCTGCAAGATGATTATCGCCACGCATGCCGACGCCGATCATATTCAGGGCATTGCCCATGCCAAGGAAGTGCTGAAGACCAAGGTGGCGGCCCATCCGGCCAGCGTCGAACCGCTGGAGACCGGCGACCAGGTGACGACCTACGCCAGCATCAAGGCCCAGGGCATCGAGATCCCGATGCCGCCCTGCAAGATCGACGTGCTGCTGAACGAGGGCGACGTCATCACGGTCGGCAACCAGAAGCTGGAAGTCTGGCACATGCCGGGCCACACTGCCGGCCATCTCAATTTCAAGATGGGCAACCTGCTCTTCTCCGGCGACAACCTCTACAAGGACGGCTGCGTGGGCGTCATCGACGCCCACCACGGCTCCAGCCTGCCCCATTTCGTGGCCTCGCTGAAACGGATGCTGAAGGACGATGCCGAATTCTGGCTGCCCAGCCACGGGCCGGTGTTCCGCCGCGACAAGAAGCTCCTCCAGAAGACCATCGACCGGCTGACGCAGTACCAGTACATGGCCGATTTCGGCACCTGCGCCGTCGGCTGGCCGCTGCTGGACGAATGGGAAAAGGACGTGCTCGCCGGCCGGATGCCCGATTTCAGCAAGAAGTGATTGCTACAAACTCACTGCGACGCGAAGGTAGGTGCCGCGAGCCGAGCGGCACCGCGGCTGTGCAATGATGTGTGGTGCGTCGAGGGCGGTCGAGGTCCGGCTCGGCTCGCCGGACCTACAAACTCACCGCCACGCTCAAGAGAAACACCAACTCCACTAGCTCGATGCCCGCTCCCAGGCAGTCCCCCGTGATGCCGCCGAGCCGGCGTTCGCACAGCTTGCGCAGCAGCACGACGGTCAGCCAGATCAGCAGAAACCAGAGAACCACCCGGGAGAATGCAGCCCGCACGGCGAAGTAGTCGTCGCGGTCCGCCGGCGGCCGGAAATAGTCGATGCGCGGCAACGCCAGCAACAGCGTGGCAACCGCGCACGCGGCCAGCAGCGAAAAAGCCACGGCTTCCCGGTTTCGTGTCGCTTCAATGAACAACTTGCCGGTGCCTTCGTCGCGCGGATAGCGCGCATTCGCGGCGAGAGTCAGCACCAGGCAGCGCGCCGCCAGCACGGCGATCCCGACCGTCCAGGCAGCGGCCACAGGGAAGTGTTGCAAATGCAGTAACTGCGATAGCGCCACGAACTTGCCCAGCAGCAACAGGACGCCGCCGGCAATCGCAAATGTGCCGCGCTGCGGGTCTTTCATGATCCGCAGGCGGTCTGCCGGGGTCCAGCCGCCGAACAGGCCGTCGCACAGGTCGCAGAAGCCGTCCAGGTGCAGCGCGCCGGTGATGACGACCCAGAACAGCAGCACCAGGAAAGCGGCGATGGCCGGCGGCGCGATGTGCGATACCGCCCAGGTCCAGCCCGCCAACAGCGCGCCCAGCAGCAGGCCGGCGACCGGATACCAGTAGCGTGAACGAGCAATCGCCGCCGCATCCGGCATGTCCCGGAAACGGATCGGCGCCACGGTCAGAAAGGCCAGGGCGATCAGGAAACTGCGCATACGCGAGTTACGTTCGGCGAGGGTGTTCCTTCCAGGGCTGCGCCTCCGGCGTGTGCCGATGCCGGAGCAGCACTTCTTCCGCCCGGCCGGCGTCTTCGCGGCGCACCCAGATTTCGGGCAGCAAGCCGGAAATATCGCCCACCCCCGCATCGAGGTAATCGCCGACCACGGAGCAGTTGATGCCTTCGTCGAGCAGCGCCTGCTTCCAAATGTGCGCCTGCGCGGCATGCGGCGCGGTGGTCAGGCGGATAATGTCCTGCGGATCGGCGGCATTCATGATGATACTCCTTCGGGCCGGGAATGTCGGGAAATCGCCTGCCGACAATTAGGAGCAAAGCATGTGCCTTTATGCCGTATTCCCGGCTGAAGTAGGTCAGGCTTTCCAGCCTGACGCGAAGCGCCCTCGGCATGCCGCTCGTCCAGGACGCCAAAGTCAGGCTGGAAAGCCTGACCTACTTCAGCGTTTCCGAGGCGCGCGCCCGCCAATGCAGAATAACCGTGTCTCGGTGCGCAGGAACAAGTCTCCCTGCGCAATGGCCGGCGAAGCGACCGCGTATTCTCCCAGGGCATTCTTCGCCAGCACCTCGAACTTCTGGCCGGCGCGAATCACCAGCGTCGTCCCAGCTTCATTGATGAAATACAGCTTGCCGTCGCCGGCCACGGCCGAGGCGGAGAACTTGCCTTCCAGCCGTTCCTTGTAGACTGTCTTGCCCGTCTTGGCCTCGTAGCAGGTCAGGATGCCGGCATCGGTATGGACATAGAGATGATCGCCCACGACGAGCGGCGAACAGACGTAGGCAGCGCCGGTGTCGTGTCGCCAGACCGGCTTGACCTCGCCCTCGCCCAGGCCGCCTGGCTTCACGGCGGCCAGCGGTCCGTTCTTGCCGGAAGCCGTGAAGATCAGCCCCTGCGCGAACACCGGAGACGGCGCTACCCATTGCCCCAGGCCGGGCAGTCGCCAGAGCTGTTTGCCGGTCTCCGGATCGTAGCCGCGCAGCTCCTCCTGGGCGTTGACCACCAGTTCCAGCTTGTCGTTGCGCGGGACGAGGATCGGCGTGCTCCAGGAACGAAACAACCCGCGCCGTTCGGTCTTCCAGACTTCCTTGCCGGTCTTCACATCGAGGGCGATCAGGAACGAATCGAAGGACGTGAAGCGGTCGCCGTCGTGATCGCAGACCAGGATGACACGGTCGCGATGAATGATCGGTGAAGTAGCGAGGCCGAGGTCCAGATCGAATTCGCCAAGTTGCTTGTGCCAGAGTTGCTTGCCTGCGAAATCGTAACAAACAAGGCCGGCATTCGCGAACCAGGCGACGACGTGTTGCCCGTCGGTCGCGGGTGTGCAGGCCGCATGCCCCGTCACGGCGGAAGCGGTTTCCGGGTTCTTGTTCTCCAGCTCCCGGCTCCAGAGGACTTTGCCGTTCTTGCGATCCAGGCAATGAACGATGCGTCGCTTGCCGCTGTCCAGGGCCGAAGTGACGAAGACGCGGTCTTCCCAGACGATGGGCGACGACGAGCCTTCGCCGGGGATTTCAATACTCCAGCGGACGTTCTCGGTCCGCGACCAGCGCAACGGCAACGAGGCTTCGGTGGAAACGGCGTTGCCGTCCGGGCCGCGCCAGCGCGGCCAGTGGTCGGCGCGGACGGCAGCTGTCGTCAGGCAGAGCAGGGCAATCGTTAGCCGGCAAGCGGCGTTCATGGTCATAGCATCGTCAGCGGGTGGTCGCGTCAGTTGCCAGTCGGCACCGGACATCCCAGAATTTCGCCCACCATGCGCGGCTGCGCGGCCAGGATTTGCAGCAAACGCAAGGCCGCCTGCGACGGTTTTCGTTCGCCCTGTTCCCAGCTACGGACCGATTTGACGGACACGTTCAACGTGCGGGCGAACAGTCCCTGGGACATGTCTAGCCGTTGTCGTAAGCGCTGGATCTCCTGAGCGGACATGGCCGGCGGACGATTCGGCACTACTGCGGTTCGCAAGGTCAGCTCACCGCGCGCATGGCGAATCCCTTGTTCCAGGCCGGTCTTTAGACGCTCGAAGAAGGGTTTGCGCGCCGTGGAGTTTTTCATTTTCCTCATCTTTTCACAAGCCCGCAGCGCAAGCAAGGGTCTAATATCCCTTGCTTGCGCTGCGGGCTTGTGGCCCTGCGCGGCGTTCATGCTCACAGCATCGTCAGCGGGTGCTTGCGGTTCTTCAAGGGCAGCTCGACCGGACCCTTGATGCGGTGCGCTTCGTAGATCGCCAGGATCATTTCCAGCGCGGCCCGGCCGTCGTACATGCTGCCAATGGGCTGCCGATCCTTCTCGATCGCCTCGAACAAGTCCTGGACGATGAAGATATTCCCCTGGCCCAGGCCGCCGTCCTTCATCGTTTCGGGTCTGCCCAGGCCGGCACTGGTGATTTCCTGCCACGGCGCCTTGCTCTTGCCGGGGAACCAGCTGGGGTCTTCACAGAAGTAGACCGGCGGCAGGCTGCCGGTGGTCAGCTGCACGATGCCCTTGCTGGTGTGGATGTGCAGGCCGAAGCGGGCGTTGCCGGGGTTCGCTTTCTGCGAGGCGAAGTAGCCCGTGGTGCCGTTGGCGAAACCGTAAACGGCGCTGATGCTGTTGCCCGCGATGGGGCCGATCATTTCCTGGCCTTCCTTCACGTCGGCCTTGGTTGCCGGCTTGCCGTCTTGCAGCACGCGGGCGTAACAGTTTAGCGGCTCGCCGACGAGGAAGCGCATCAGGTCCATGAGGTGCGTGCCCAGGACCATGAGGTCTTGCCCGCCGACGCGGGCGTCTTCCTTGCCCCGGGCGCGCAGCTCCAGCACGTCGCCGAGCTTGCCGTCGCCGAGCAGGTCGCGCAGCACCTTGATGCGCGGGCTGTAGCGCGTCTGATGGGCGATGGCCACCTTCAGGTGCTTGCGTTCGCAGGCCGTCACCATCTCGTCGGCTTCGGTCAGCGTGCGGGTGAACGGCTTCTCCATGAACATGTGCGCTCCCGCCTCGGCGCAGGCCAGCACCATGTCGCGATGGCAGTCGAGCCAGCGGTCGGCCACGCTGACGATCTGCGGCTTCTCCTTCTCCAGCATCCGCCGGTAGTCGGCGTAGGCATTCTTCGCCTTGAGCCGCTCCGCTGCCGCGGCGAGGCCCTTTTCGTTCTCGTCGGCGACGGCGACCACCTCGACGTTGTCGAAGGCTTTCCAGACGGTATCCAGGCCGTGGCCGTAGTTGCCCTTGCCCGTGCGGCCAATGACGGCGACCCGATAACTCTTCGGCATGATCTGGCTCCTCTCGGCAGGTGTGGCGGAAGGGACCGTGGGGTGCAGGCCACTATAACGTTGACCGCGGGGAGACGAAAGCAGTTTCGCGGTGGCAGCCCCGGAGATGTCATAAGACGAGGCGAGCTCCCTCGCAGGTCGAGGTATACTGGCCTGAAGTCGGCGGACTGACGGAGTTCAACGCATGGCATTCTTTCAGTTGCGTTCCCTGCCGGGCAACACCTGGCCGCCCTTGCCCGACGGTAATTTGGCCCAGGTCTGGACCGCCTACCGGGAACTGGACCGGACCCAGTGGCTGGACCCCACGGAGCTGGAACAGCGGCAGCTCACCCAGGTCCGCGCCCTGCTGACCCACTGCGCGGCGCAGCTGCCCTACTATCGGCAGCTGTTCGCCGAGGCCGGCATCGCGCCCGCCGCTATCCGCACCCTGGACGACTTCCGCCGCATTCCGGTGCTGACCCGGCCGGTCTACCAGGAGCGCTTCGCGGAATTCAGCGCTGCCAACCTGCCGCCGGGCACTGTCGCCACCCAGGTCGCCCACACCTCGGGCAGCACCGGCAGGCCGCTGGCGATCCTGCAAACCAACGTGGTGCATCTCTGGTGGAACGCTTGCTACCTGCGCGACCTGGAGTGGTGCGCCATCGAGCCGACCGGCATCCTGGCTTCCATCCGCGCCACGGGCAAGACCGGGCCGGAACTGCAGCCCTACCTGGAAGGGGTGTCCTTCAACGTCTGGCGCCAGCAGTTGCAGCCGTTAATCGAAATGGGACCGTGCCACGGCCTGGAAGTGCAGCAGGACCACCGCCGGCAACTGCTCTGGCTGCAGCGCATCAACCCGGATTATCTCATCAGCTATCCCTCCAACCTCGAGGTGCTGGCCCGGCTGCTGCAAGAGACCGGCGCCCGCTTGCCCCGCCTGCGCGCGATTCAGACGATCTCCGATCCGCTGACGCCGGCAGGCCGGACGCTGATCGAAAGGGCCTTCGGCGTGCCCGTGAAGAACACCTACAGCTGCACCGAGGCGGGCTACCTGGCCTCGCCCTGTCCGCAGGGGCACGGCTTGCACGTCCACGCGGAAAACGCCTTGCTGGAAGTGGTGGACG
>JAGVLI010000307.1 GCA_020054355.1 Planctomycetales bacterium
GCCGAGGACGAAGCGCAGCCGACCGCCCCGCGTTCGAGGATGACGATCCGCGTGCCGTCGCGGGCCAGCTCGCGGGCCAGGCTGCAACCGATGATGCCGCCGCCGATGATGAGCACGTCCGGTGTGGTGTTCATGGGTCAACAGGAAAGCCCACGGGACCAGGCCCGTGGGCTTGCTTGGCTGCGCGAGTGGAACTGCCTGCGCGGCTACTTATCTTTCTTGTCCTCGGCCGGAACCTTGCCGAGCAGGATTTCCTTGAGGCGGGCCTTCTGAGCGTCCGTCAAGACCTTTTCCATTTCGCCCTTTTCCTGGGCCTTCAAGTCCTTGAGCTGCTTTTCGAGCGCGGCGATCTTCAGATCGTAGTCGTTCTGGACCTTGTAGACCTTCTGTTTTTGCTCGTCCGAAAGTCCGAGCTTGCCCCAGTTTTGCGGCAGGACGCCCTTGAACTTGACCGGCTCGTCCTTCTTGTCCTGTCCGACGGAGACGCCTCCCAGGACGAAAGCGAACAGGAGAAGGACGACGAGTCCACGCAGGCGGATCATGGATGTTCCCCAACGAAAAGAGGAAGCGGAATGGGAAAAGTTGCCCTTCGGAACTTATAAAATTCCGTCGCGGCGCCGTCAAACAAATTCGGCTGGAGTTCTTCAAACTTCATTCGGCCCGACCGCGGGCGGCGTCTTGAGGATGCCCGACACGGGCAGGTCCGCCGTGTGTACCCGGTTGCGGCCGGCTTCCTTGGCGGCATAGACAGCGCGGTCGGCCGCCTTGAGCAATTCTTCCGGGTGGTCCATCGCCAGGGTGCGGGTGGCCACGCCGATGCTGATGGTGGTCCGCTGCTCGAAGCCCGTACCCTGAAACACGAAGGCTTCGACGGCGGCGCGCAGCCGTTCGCCGCAGCGCTGGGCGTCCGGCAGGTCGGTCAGCGGGCAGAGGACGATGAATTCCTCGCCGCCCAGCCGGCAAATCACGTCGGAGATGCGCAGCGTGTCCTTCAAGACGCCGGCCAACTGGGCCAGCACCAGGTCGCCCCGGTCGTGGCCCCAGGTATCGTTGATCTTCTTGAAATGATCGACGTCGAGCAACAGGCAGCTGAGCGGATGGCCGTAGCGGCCCGACGTGGCCCAGAATTGCCCCAGGTGCTCCAGGGCGAAGCGGCGATTGGGCAGTCCGGTCAGGACATCGGTAAAGGCGGCTTGCTCGAGTTTCCGGTTGGCGGCCTCCAGGTCGCGGTTGCGTTCCGCCAGCGTCTGCTTCAGCTGCAGCAGTTCTTCCAGGTGTTGTTTCTCCAGGTCGCGCAGCTGCTTTTTTTCCAGGGTGGCGGTGATCCGGGCGCGCAGCAGCACCGGATCGAAGGGCCGGACCAGGTAATCCTCGGCGCCGGCCTCGATGCAGCGCGCCGCGGTTTCGATCTCATCCAGTCCGGAAATCATGATGACGGGGACTTCGCGCAAGTCGGCCGAGTTTTTCAGATGGTGCAGGACCGCGTGGCCATCCATCTCGGGCATCATCACGTCCAGCAGCACCAGGTCAAAGCGTTCCGCTTGCAGCAGGTCGAGCGCTTTGCGGCCGTTCTCGACGCCCAGGGGCCGATGCCCCAGTTGCGTGACATGCTGACCGAGGAGCAGGCGGTTCATGCCGTTGTCGTCCACCACCAGGACGCGGCAGGGCTGTCGCGGCGAAGTCGCTGAAGGTTCGGTCATGATTGTCCTTTCATCACGGCTTCGAGGGACTCGCAGATGCGCTGGATCAGCGGTTCGAGTTCGCGCGCCAGCGGTTCAGCGCCTTGCAAGTCGGCGGCGCGGCCTTTCATTTCCAGCTCGCCGCACAGCTCGGACAGGCGGCGGGCGCCGAGATTGCCGGCGGTGCCCTTCAGACTATGCGCTGCCGCCCGCACCTTGACGGCGTCGTTGGCGGCGATGCCCCGGCAAATCGCGTTCACCAGCGGCGGCGCGTCGCTGCGAAACAGGTCGTGCAGTTCCTTCAGGAAGGTTGGACTGCCCTCCTCTTGCATCTTGATCAGGACAGCCACCACGGCGGGGTCGAGCACTTCTTCCGCCGCATTGCCGTTGTCCGGCACGGGTACGGGAGCTTTCAGGAAACTCTGGCCGGCCGGCTTCGAGCGCGCCGAGCAGCGGGCCAGGGCAGCTTGGAGGGACTTCACCTGCACCGGCTTGCTCAGATAGTCGTCCATGCCTGCCTGCCGGCATTCTTCCCGGTCTTCCAGCATGGCATTGGCGGTCAGCGCGATGATCCGGGGCCGTCGCTCCGGCGGCCAGTGCCGGCAGATGCGCCGCGACGCCTCCAGGCCGTCCATTTCGGGCATTTGCACGTCCATCAGCACCACGTCGTAGGGCTGGCGTTGCAGGGCTTGCAGCACTTCGAGGCCGTTGGCGGCGACGTCGGCGCGATAGCCCATGCGCGCGAGCATGGCCAGCATCATCTTTTGGTTGACGACCATGTCCTCGGCCAGCAGGATGCGCAGCGGATGGCGCGCCGCCAGGTCGCCGTCGAATTCGGAGCCGGCCGGCTTCTCCGCGAGCGCGGTTTCCCGGCCGACGAAGACGGAGATCAGGGCGTTGTACAGTTGCGATTGCTTGATCGGCTTGGCCAGCCAGGCGGCGAACTGCACATCCGGCGGATGCGGCTCGCGGCGGCCCAGCGAAGTCAGCGCCACCAGCGGCAAATCCAACGGCTTGCGATAGCGCTGGATTTCGCGGGCCAGCATCAGGCCATCCATTTCCGGCATGTGGATGTCGAGGATGGCGATGTCGTAAGGGTCGCCGCCACGAATATGTTCCAGCGCCTCGGGGCCGCTGGCGTAGGCCGTGGGTTCCATCCCCCAGGACTTCGCCTGCAAAGTGAGTATTTGCCGGTTGGTGGCCACGTCATCCACGATCAGCAGGCGCTTGCCCGCCAGCTGCACCTGTGCGTCCGTCCGATCCGACGGCGGCATGACGGAAGCCGTCGCCACGATGGTGAAGTGAAAGGTCGAGCCTTTCTCGGCTTCGCTTTCCACCCAGATGCGGCCGCCCATCAGCTCGCACAGCCGCTTGCTGATGGCCAGCCCCAGCCCGGTGCCGCCATAGTTTCGGGTGGTCGAGGCATCCACCTGGCTGAAGGAGCGGAACAAGCGGTCCATCCGATCCGCCGGAATCCCGATGCCGGTGTCGCGCACGGCGAAATGCAGCTCGTGGCGTCCGTCATCCAGCGGCCGGCCCGTCACGGTCAGCGTGACTTCACCCCGTTCGGTGAACTTGACGGCGTTGCCGAGCAGGTTCACCAGGACTTGCCGGAGGCGCGTCAAATCGCCGACCACGACGTCGGGCGTGCTCGGCTCGATCAGGGCCGCCAGCTCCAGGCCCTTCTCGGCGGCCCGGACCGTCAGCAGATCGAGCGCTGCCTCGACGCAGTCGCGCAGCGGAAAAGGCTGCTGTTCCAGCTCGAACTGGCCGGCTTCGATCTTCGAGAAGTCCAGGATGTCGTTGATGATCGTGAGCAAGGAGTCGGCGCTGTTGCGAATGATCTCGGCGAATTCGCGCTGTTCGCCGTCGAGGGGCGTGTCGAGCAACAGGCCGGCCATGCCGATCACCGCGTTCATCGGCGTGCGGATCTCGTGGCTCATCGTCGCCAGGAAGGAACTCTTGGCCCGGTTGGCGTCCTCGGCCGCGTTCTTGGCCTGGCGCAGCTCCGTTTCGGACCGCTGCCGCTCGAAGACCCGGCCGAGCTGGGTGCCGATGTTGGCCATGGTTTCCAGCAGTGCCTGATCGGGTTCCTTCGGCTCGCCGGTGAAGAACTCCAGGACGGCCACCACCTCGGCGCCGGCCAGCACCGGAAAGCCGAAGGCACCCTTGACGCCGATATCGGCGGCGGCCTGGGCGCGCGGGAAGTTCGGATTGACCGTGAC
>JAGVLI010000324.1 GCA_020054355.1 Planctomycetales bacterium
GCGCCGTTACCGGCTCATCGACCGGCATCGCCATCGGAATTTCCTCTTCCAGCACCGGCGGCGGCAGCATGGTGCCGGGCGGCGGGACCACGTTGGCAGGCAGCTTGGCCAGGTCGGTCTTCCAGGCACTCTGGACCCGCCCATCGCCGCCGACGTCGGCCAGCCAGGTGCGGGTTTGCGTCAGGGCTTCGCGCAGACCCAGGGTGCCACTCTGTAGCTGCTCCACGAGTTGGTCCGCGAACGGCACCACGATATAGCGGCGCACCGGGCCTTCCTGCCCGCACTGGAAAGCCAGTTGCAAATCTTCGTTCGCATCCATGCAGGTAAATATTCTCTGACCGTCGAGGTCCGAGAGGAGAGTGACCGGCTGGAGGTTGCCCAGCCGATCCGGATTATTCAGTTTGTCCCCTTGAGGCTGCCACATGAATGCGACTCCCATACGCGGATAAAGACCTGGCCGATGCGCTTCGGCGGCTCCGACATGGTGCCGCCCAGCTGCGAGTATCGTAATTGGCGGGTTGGAACAGGTGCAAGCAAAAACAAGCAAGGATGGAGCGGGCCGGGCAATTCCTGGCTTTTTCGCGGGAGCGGCTGTAGTAGTGGAAGACAGTGAACTTTCCCAAGCGTTGGAGTGTCCTGGTCGGCAGGGAACGACTCGTGAATCGGATGGTTGCACGGCATGATCGAAATCGACGGTTCCTTCGGTGAAGGCGGCGGCCAGATTCTGCGCTCCAGCCTGGCGCTCTCCCTGGTGACGGGCAAGCCGTTTCACCTGCGTCACATCCGTGCGCGCCGGCCCAAACCCGGCTTGCATCCCCAGCACCTGATGAGCGTCCGCGCCGCGGCGACCATCGGTCAGTCCAGGGTGCGCGGCGACGCCCTGCACAGCCAGGAACTGTTCTTCGAGCCGGGCCAGGTCGCGCCCGGCAAGTACAACTTCGCCATCGGCACCGCCGGGGCCACCGGCCTGGTGCTGCAAACGATCTACCTGCCATTGGCCTTTTGTTGCCCGGAACCCAGCGAGATCGTACTGCAAGGCGGCACGCACGTCACCGCCTCGCCGTGCTTTCATTTCCTGGCAGTCACCTGGCGGAAGTACCTGGAAAAGCTCGGCCTGAACCTGGGCATGAAGATGCTGCGGCCCGGTTTCTATCCGCGCGGCGGCGGCACGGTGGAAGTCCATATACAGCCCTGCCGGTCCATTCGCCCGCTGAAGCTGCCGGAACGCGGTAAGATCTCGAAGATTACAGGCATCAGTGCGGTGGGCGGGCTGCCCGACGACATCGCCCGACGGCAGGCGCGGCGCCTGGAGTTCCGCCTGCGCGACACGGGCTTGCCGGTAGCCCTGCGTCACGAAAGCTGGGAAGGCGGACCGGGCACGGTAGTCACTGCCGAGGTCGATACGGCTCCCGCGCCGACACTATTCTTCGGCCTGGGCGCGAAGGGCAAGCCGGCCGAGCGCGTTGCCGATGAGGCCGCCGACCAGTTGCTGCACTACCTGGCCGCGCCGGGCGCGGTGGATGCGCACAGCGCCGATCAGCTGGTGCTGCCGCTCGCCCTGGCGGAAGGCCCGTCGCAATTCAGCGTCGCCGAGGTGACGCAGCATCTCCTGACCAACGTGGCAGTGATTCGCCGCTTTGTGGATCGAAATATCACCTGCGACGGAGACGAAGGACAGCCGGGGACCGTGACAGTCGCATGAGCCGCACCTCCCGCCGCTTGCGGCTTCGCGCTACACCGTTTCCGTGCAACATCCTTCCCAGGTGCGATATAATGGAATGAATCCCGTCGTCATTCCGCAGCGAGGAGCGCCTCATGGAACCGGCTGCCCAGCCCGGCGACTTGCCCTTGCAAGTCGCCCAGATCGTGGCTTGCACGGAAGCCGAGGGGCCGGGCCGGCGCTTCGCTCTCTGGTTCCAGGGCTGCCCGTTGCGCTGTCCGGGCTGCTGCAACCCCGAAATGCTGCCCTTCGACGGCGGCGCGCGGCTCCCGCTGTCGGAAGTGATCGAGCGGCTTCGTCGCGCCGCGAACCAGCAAGGCGTCGAGGGCATCAGCTTACTGGGCGGCGAACCGCTTGCGCACGCCCGCGAAGCAGCGGCGCTCGCCCGGCAGGTGCAGTCCGCCGGCCTGAGCGTGATGATTTTCAGCGGCTACACCTTGGAGGAAGCTCGACTACTGCCCGAACCGGCCGTCGCCGAACTGCTGAGCTTGACAGACATCCTTGTGGACGGGCCGTATATCCGCGAGCAGCCCGAAGAGCATCGGCGCTGGATCGGTTCGGCCAATCAGCGGATTCACTTTCTGACCGACCGCTATCGCGCGGACGATCCTTGCTGGCAACGGCGCAACACGCTGGAGATTCGCCTGCGCGACCGCGAAGTGTCGATCAACGGCTTTCCCGCGCCCTCGGCGGTCGGCCTATGGAAACGACTCCGCCCCTAGTTTTACCGCTTGCGGTTTAGCACGGCGTCCCGAACCGGGTTACAATAAGTTAAAGTCCCCCAGCGGCCCTGGACCCGGATCGATGAAAACCGTCTCCCGCTTCGAGGCCAACCTGCTGCGCATCCTACAGTTCTTCCTGCGGCGGGCGGCGGCCGAGCAAGCGTGGGCGCAGCTCGTCGCACAAAGCGCCCAGCCGGACTGCCTGAGCCGCGATGCGGTCGAACTGGTGCAGGACCACCTGGCCAAGGGTTGTTGCCTGGTGCTGGCGCGCGTCGGCGGCTGGCGGCGGGAACGATTCATCCGCAACGAGCAGGTCGTCGAAGGCCGGCTCTGGGAACGGACCCCGCCGCAAGACCTCGGCCTGGGCTTTTCCCGGCACAGTCTGCGGTTCCTCGTGTGGATCACCGCCACCAATCCACGCGACGAAAAGGCAGCCAAGTGGACCGCCAACGAGCAAGAACTGACGCCGGCCGATCGGCTGTTCTTCTACCTGGCCTACTCGGCGCTGCGGGAAACCGAAATCGGCCAGTTGCTGCGCCACCGGCCGGGCTTCAACGGCAACGTGCTCTGCCGACTGGCTTTCCCCGAGGATTTCGCGGTCACGCAAGCCCCGGTGGCCAGCGATTACGCGGCGTGGATGACGGGCGTGCCCGCCTGCATCCTGGAAGCCTTGCAGCCGGAGCTGGCGGAAGCCTGGATCAAGAGCGAACGGCAGAAGGGCCGAATCCTCGAAGGCGAAACGCTCCGCCACCACGGCCGACGGCAAGAGCTGATCCTGGAACTGTTCCTGCAAGCCGTGGAGAAGTCGGGCCGCTACGACCTGGCGCGCTTCCTGATGCAGGCGGCGGCCAAGCTGCTGACGCCGGACGCGGCAGCGCAGCTCTGGGTGCATGCCGATTGCAGTCCGGGCACCCGCGTGGCCGACCGGGTCGAGACTTACCGGGCAGCGCTGGCGCTGGTCAACCGCGTGGAGCGCTTCCAGCAGTGGGAGCAGCGGGCGCGGTCGGTGGGCTACTTTGACGAAGGCTACGCGGCCAGCCAGCTGGTGAAGGCCGAATGGGAACGCTGGGCCGGCGACGAGCTGGCGACTCGCGCCCAGCGGATCATCCGTGAACTGGACCCCCTGAGTGTACAAACCGAGGGCCGATCATGAGCCGTGCCTATCGCATCGCGGTCAAGGAAAACCTGAAGCGCATCATCCGTGCCAAGGACCACGTCAGCACCCAGGTGGAAATCCTCGAAGTGCTGCCGAAGGAGCAAATGGCCCAGCTCCTGAAAGAAGAGCTGCAGCGCCGCGGCTTCCAGGAAAAGGGCAAGCAGCTGGTCCGTTCGCAGAACGGCGTGACGGTGACGGTCGATCCGACCGACGGCACCGTCAAGGTCGAGTCCGAGCGCCAGGAAAACGTCGAGCTGGAAGGCGAACGGGTCGGCCGGGCCTGGGACGATGCCGGCCCGAACTCCAAGCAATTGAAGGACCAGCTCCGCAAGGAGCTAGTCGCCGACCTGGAGAAGCAAGCCGGGTCGAAGGAAGCCGAGCTGCAGAAAGCCGCCACCGACGCCCTGGAGAGCCAGCTAGGCGACCTTCGTCAAGAACTCGATCGCGCCGTGAACCGCGTGACGGCCGAGGCCCTGAAGCAGAAGGCCGCCACGCTCGGCTCGATCAAGGAAATGACCGAGGACGCGGAGAGCGGTTCGCTGACGATTGTGCTGGAAGTGTGATAGGACAACGCAGGCGACTCAGGCGAGCGGGGGCATTTGCTCTGGCGAGCGGGGGGCGTAAGCCCTCCGAGGGTAGCGCCGGCTGCTAGCTGTTTACTCGGGGGCTAACCCTGGGTGCCATGCTTTCGGGGCGACTGCGAGGGGCCGACCCCCGGAACGATACGCCAAAACCATGTGGAAAGGGCAGCGACTTGATAGGCCGGCGAACCGCCTGCGGTTCTCATGCTTTCGCGGTGACACCGGTGTGATTCTGTTACTTGCCAGTCGCCGCGAAAGCATGGCACGCGGTGTGAATCTGCGGGGCAAGTGAGCAAGCCAAACCAAAGCTGCATTTGATCGCAGCCGTACGCGCTGGTCCGGGGCAAAGCCCCATCAGCCACCGTCACACGTGAGCGTTGTTGTTTGAGATCTCGGTATTGGAGGAATGGGAACATGTTGGCCGATGTGACTACCCCGTTGAAGCGAATTGCCGTTTTTTACGACGGGACGTTCTTCCAAAAGTTGAGCCAGTACTACCGATATGTCCATCAGCGTCAGAAGTTTATCGATCTCGGCGGGCTTCACGAATATATCCGTCATCGCGTTGCTGCGCTGGAAACCAACAACAACGTCTCCCTATGCCAGATTGTCGACGCCCACTTCTTTCGAGGTCGATTTTCACTCAATGCAGCGAAACAGGCCAATTCTCTTGAAACGGATCGCCTGATCGATCAACTACTGATGTACGCAGGAGTCGTCGCTCACTACTACCCGATGAATGAACAGGCCACCCCGCCAGAGGAGAAGGGCATTGACGTATGGCTCGCACTGGAAGCCTACGACCTCGCCGTTCATAAACGGTTTGATGTCCTTGTCTTACTGGCAGGAGATCAGGACTACGTTCCACTGGTCCGGAAGGTTAACGGGCTTGGAACGCGGGTGTTGATCCTTGGTGTCGATTTGGACTACAAGGATCAGCATGGCAAAGATCGCTGGCAGAAGACCAACGGCCGACTCGTGGATGAAGCTTCCTACACGGTCATGATCACGGAGGAGGTAGATTCCAAGACGGCCAAGGGCGACAGGATCATTGATGGCATCTTCCGATAGCGCCGGGTCCCATGGTTTCGCGGCGACCGGCAAGTGACAGAATCACACCAGTGTCACCGCGAAAGCATGTGGACTGTGCAGCGACTCGATAGGCCGGCAAACCGCGGGCAGTTCTCATGCTTTCGCGGTGACACCGACAAGATATTCGCCATTGCCAGTCGCCGCGAAAGCATGGCACCCGGCGCATTGATAAGTTGCCTCCGTCCACAGTGGCGAGAGCGGTGTCGGACTAACATTCGGAGTTTCGCCCGATGCCTTCGGATTCACTGCAAGCTTGGAGGACGACCGGGCAATCCGCTCTGGAGGAACTGGAAGCCGCGCACCGGAGCGTTGGCGGGGCGGGACCGGGCAGGCGCTATGCGACCCAGCAGATCAACCACGCCTATGCGGTCCTGCTGTCGTCGCAGTTTCAGGGATTTTGTCGGGATTTACATACGGAATGCGCGGACCACTTCGTGCAAAGCGTGTCGATTGGGCCATTGCAAACAGCGCTCCAGAACGTCCTGGTGCGAGACCGGAAGCTGGACCGGGGCAATCCGAACCCCGGCAATATCGGGTCTGACTTCAATCGCTTTGGACTGATTTTCTGGGACGAAGTAACGATCGCGGATTCGCGCAACCAAGACCGCCAGAGCGAGTTGGAGGATTTGAATGTTTGGAGGAATGCCATCGCCCATCAGGACTTCGATCCGACGAAACTGGGCGGCGCGACGTTTCTGCGGTTGCAACAGGTGCGCGACTGGCGCAGCGTCTGTAACCAACTCGCGGCCAGTTTCGATGCGGTGATGCGTTCCCACCTTCTATCGTTCAACGGCCTTGCGCCATGGTGAGGAGGACAGGCAATGAGCAAGTCCAAGCGACAGCCGGCGTTTCGCGTGGGGGACCGGGTCAGGTTCAACCTTGGCAAGCGCAGGGTCAGCGGGGTCGTCATGGAAGACCGAGGTGCCATCGGCGTCCAGGGCCGGCGGCTTTTCCAGGTCGACATCCCACTGGACCCCTTCGAGCCGATGACGCTCGAATTGCCCGAAAGCGAGATGGAAGCCATCCCGGCCACGGAATCCCCCGTGCCGCTCGACAAGCAGCGCGTCATCGACTACCTGATTCATGGCGGACTCATTGCGATCCTGCGCACGAACATGGCGGGAGGGAAGTACCAGCCGAGAGTTTGGCTCTGTCGCAGCCAACTGGGGAACGTCACGTACACTTTGGTGGAGGAACGCGGCATGGTCGGCGGCGAGACGGTGCCGGCGGGAGCGATCTACACCAACAAGGTTGCAAAGGCCAAGCGGGATCAGGTGACGTCTTTTGTCGAGAGCTTCGGTCTGACTCGGCCGGAGGCCGAACGGGTGATTTCGGAGGTCGGTACAGGACCGTGACTGGCCCGCCGACTGCAACCGATCTTTGCTTCACTAAAATCGGAAACCCCGCATGTCCATCTTCATCCCCGAAAAAGACCTGCCGCAGCAGTTGACGATCGAACAGACCGTCGAGGCCGCGTACTCGACCGAGCTGGCTGAGGTGGCGTCCAAGCTGCAGCGCGGCTTGCCCTGCCTGATCGAGTGCGACAAGGACGTGGCCCCGTTCCTGTTCGTCAACGTGCGCAACCGGGTCAAGC
>JAGVLI010000169.1 GCA_020054355.1 Planctomycetales bacterium
CTCCCCGCCACCCTGATCCTGCTCGGCCTCGCCATCCTGGGCCAACTCCTGCTCGGCAGCGCGGCCCACGGCGAAAGCAAGGCCAAGACCGTCAATCCGCTGTTCCCGGCCGACGGCCCGGTGCCACCCCAGGGCCTGGTGCCGGTCTTCTTCCCGACCGACAATCCGTACACGCCGGAGAAGGCCGAACTCGGCTGGCTGCTCTACTACGACAAACGGCTGTCGGGCGACGGCACCCTCAGCTGCGCCAGCTGCCATGCTCCCGAACACGCCTTCACCGACGGCCGGGCGCTGCCGCGCGGCATCAAGGACCAGATCGTGCCGCGCCACTCGCCCACGGTCATCAACCGGGCTTACAGCGTCGAGCAGTTCTGGGACGGCCGGGCGCCGACCCTGGAAGAACAGGCGAAAGGCCCCATCGCCAATCCGCTGGAAATGGGCCATCCGCACGCGGACTGCGTCAAGTGCCTGCGGGCGATTTCCGGCTACCGCCAGCGCTTCAAGGCCGTCTTCGGCACCGAGGAGTTCACCATCGACCATATCGCCCAGGCCATCGCCACCTTCGAGCGCTGCGTGCTCTCGGGCAACTCGGCTCACGACCGCTTCAAGGCCGGCGACAAGACCGCCCTGAGCGCCAGCGCCCAGCGCGGCAAGGAGATTTTCTTCTCCAACAAGGCCCGTTGCGACAGCTGCCACGAGGGCATCAACTTCAGCAACGGCAAGTTCGCCAACATCGGCATCGGCATGGACAAGCCGAACCCGGACCTCGGCCGCTACCTCATCACCAAGCGCGAGGAAGACAAGGGCGCGTTCAAGACGCCGACGCTCCGCGACGTCGCCCGCAGCGGCCCGTACATGCACGACGGCAGCCTGAAGACGCTCGAAGAGGTGGTCGAGCACTACGACAAGGGCGGCACGCCCAACAAATGGCTGCACCAGGACGTGCGCAAGCTGGAGCTGAAGCCCGAGGAGAAGAAGGACCTGGTCGAGTTCCTGAAATCGCTGAATGGCGAGGGCTGGCAGCAGTTCAAGTCGCCGACGGCTTTCCCGCAGTAGCATTGCCGCTTGCGGCTTTGCACAACAGGTCTCGGTCCCAGGTTCCACCTGGGACCGAGACCTGTTGTTTTCACGGAGACTACGTCACTTCGCCGCCGGCAACTCCCAGTGTTCGTTGAAAAACCCCGCCGTCACGATCCCGCCGGGACCGCGCGAGCTGACCGGCACGTTCACATCCACCACCGCGAAGTCGGGCAGCTTCGGCACCTGCCGGGCGTTGTTGAGATAGTCGTATTCGCGATAGGTGAACCCGCTGTTCAGCACCACGTAGCGCTTGGGATTGAGCGGATTCGGATAGATCAGCACCGGCGCGTGGTGGGCCGGGTCGTACTCCTTGCCGCCCACCACGACTGCCTTGCTCGACCAGCGAATCGGCAGCTTGTCCATGATTTTCGCCAGCACCTGGTTGCTGGCCGGGTCGCCCCAAAGGACGAGGTTGTGGGCGGCGATATCTTCATCCGTCACGGCATCATCGTTCTTCACGCGGGCATCGCCCCGGAACTGCTGCCGCCAGTGGTCGATGGCATGCTGGCTCTCGCCTTCCACCCACTTGCCGACCTTCTCGTTCAGCGCCTTGCCGGTCGGCCGGACCATCAGGAAGCTGTCCATGAAGGCGTCGTCGATCGGGCCTTGCAAGCCGGGACGCTTGCGGAGCGTGCCATCGTCGGCTTTATCGACCTTCGTCCATTGGTTGCCGGCCTTGCGGAAATGAGCGGTCCAGGAACGATCCGACAGCACCGGGGCGGCATCGATCACTTGCCCATCCAGCGAGACTTTCACCTTCTTCGTCACCCAGTCGCGCGGCGTCCGGCCGGCTGGCAGCGCGAACGTCAACGCCGACACGTTCTTCGTGTCCGCGATCACCAGCTCATCGCCCAGGAAAAACAACTCGGCATTCACTCGCGCCCGCTCCCAGTGTTCTTCCAGGCCATCGATGGTCAGCCAGGCCAGCTGATGGTAGCGCAGCGTCCAGGTGGTGAACTTGATCTCGAAGGGCGTGGACTGCCGGCCGTAATCGACGATGCTGTCGATCCGCCGATTGATCTCCTTCTTGGCCTCCGGATGATACGAATGCCCGGTCTTCGGCCCGATGATGTGCGTCAACTCGATGCCCTCGGCCTTCAGCGCCCGGGCCATCGCATCCGCCGCTTGCTTCTGCTTGTCGATCTCTCCGCTGTACGCCACCGTGGGGCAATTGACAAGGTTCAGCGCGTAATCGGTGCAGTCGTACCAGTGCCAGAGCTTCTTCTCGTACCAGGTCGGCTGGACCTTCTCGTTCTGGAAGAAGTTGAGGAACTCGGCGGTCTCGGAGAGCCGGCGCCGGGCGCCGCGGCCGCCCACAGCCCCGGATAATGGACCGCGAATTGCCAGCAGGCAGCCCCGCCCATCGAGAAGCCGCGAACGCTGATACGGTTGTCGTCGATCGGGTAGTGCTTCTTGACGTGCTCGAGCGCCTCGAAGAGATCGACTTCGCCGGCGAACTTGTTGGCGTTGCAGTAGCGGCCATAGGGATGCAGCACGAAGGCGTTCGGCGGCACGAACTCGCCCGGCGAACCTTGCCGGCCGTTGATGAAGTTGACCTCGCTGAGGGTTTCGCCCCGGCCGTGGAACCAGAAATCGAGACGGAATTGATGCGCCGTCGGCGGCCGATACGACGCGGGCACCACCAGGCCATAGGGCTGGACCGAGCCGTCGATCTTCGACAGGTAGCCGCGCACCACCGGCCCGGTGGCGGTGGTCCACGGCGCCTGACCTTCGCGCAGGGACTTCGCGCGGTCCAGGCCCTGCTTCAGCAGGTTCCGGGCCACGGGGATTTCCTTGGCGTTGTGAAATTCCTGGTACTTCAAGGCGAAGAGGACGGCCTTGTGATAGATTTGCACGTCCGGCAGCAGGTCGAGCAGGGCCGTTTTCCCCTTGAGGGCAGCCCGCAAAGCGTCGATTTCCTTGGCCAGCTGATCGAGGCCCGCTTGCAGGGCAGCGCGGTCCTCGTCACCCACGGCGATCCCGGGCGGCGGAATCCGGCGCACCTTGTCCGGCAGGTTGTCGCCGGGACCGTCGGCTCGCACGCCGACCACCATCACGAGGAGCGGGAAAAGCCACAGGCTGCGAGCGGTCATCGGCATGTCCTCCAGATTCGAGGTGCGAACCTGGGGGTATGCTACCGCCGCGCCTCGCGCCGGCCAAGCCGCCGCGCGAAATTCGCCGCTGGCGGCTGTGCAGTCCGCCTTACGGCCCAAGCGGCGTCATCGAAACTTGCCTGGTCGGAGCATGCCCCCGTCGCTGGCAAGCCAGGCAAGCGCAAGTCCCCGTGGCGACATAATGCCGCAATCCGTGCAAGTTACCCTGGCCGTCCTGGTCGAAGCGGTGAAAGATGCGGAGGAAGTTCCTTTCCTCATGGCTGCCGACAACCGCCTGCGTATCCAGGTAGCGGCGAACGGCATAGGCGCACGCATCCACCAGTTGGAGACCGCACACCAGATCGCTTGAAGCGAACATCGGAACATCGATGACGTGCCGCATTTGGCCCCAGGGGTGTCCGTGCTGGCGATAGCGTTTGAACTGATCCTGAATGGCGGCTTCGGTGGAATAGTCCTTGTCGAGTACGATCAGACCGTTGTCGATTTTCCTCCTGGGACTCTTCTTCAATTTCCAGTGATCGATCATTTGCAAATACGCATCAAAACGTGAAGTAACCTGCTCGAATGCTTGATGCACTGGGTCAACCTGACCGCTCGCGACGGCTGGGTGAGCTTTGTGGATCGCTTCGCCGAACAGGCGAATTCGGTCGTTGGCTCCCACCAGATCCAAGGCGTCTTCAAGCAGCCTCGATCGTTCCAGGCGCGTCAAATGAATGAATTGCTCGGTTCGCCGGTATTTATCGATTCTGGCTTTCTTCTTTTTCGAGTTCTTTTCAGCGTCGATCCGCTGTTGGCGCAGCGCCTGTACTTTGGCCCGTCGGTCGGTGCGGGACAGCTGGTCGAAATCTGGAATCTCGGTTTGCTCATTGATGCTGACACAGAATTCCGCCGCATGCAGCTCAAAATCCTGGCCGGGTTGGCAGTAGCGTGTCTTCAGGGATTGCAGGAGTCTGTTCAGGGCGAACCAGTGCCCTTCGGGGACACAGAGACCCAGCAGGACATAGTGCTTTGAATGGTCCTGTTGGTCAGCTGTTCCAGAAGCATCGGCGTAGAGCAGAAACATAGGGCGCAAAATGGAGGCCCAGGAGGGGTTTAGCCCCATTGTGCCAAAGGCACTCCCAGGCCCAAATTAATCTTCAGATTATCGTACTCGATAATACTCGCGGATCGAGCAATCGTCAACTCCGGACGCGCCTTCACGAAAACGGCCCATCTGGAATACGGTCGACCGCGCAAACATGAAAACTTGTGGCGTCAGCCGGAGGACGGCGGAAGACCACCGCGCGAAATTCGCCGCTTGCGGCTTTGCACGTTCCTTTCAAGCGTTCATATCAATCCAGCGTTCCAGCGAACCCGCTTCGGGCCGCAGCTCCGCAAGCGGATTGCGTTCCGCAACCGTTTTTGTCGAATGAGTTTGCGGATTGAACTGCGTTTTCGGCCGCGCCGCCCGCGCAATCAGTTTCGTCAAGGGACGCGGGCTGGTGATAATCGGCGACATACGGTATCCTTCCGTTTCGGAACTCAGCCGCTTGCGGTTTAGCAGTTCAAGAAGGACGTTGGCCCCGGCTGCCTGGGTGCCTTTGCTAGGGGGGAAGTTCGCCGGGACCAACGTCATCAGCACACCGATTGTACGCAGCGCCGCAGTGTCCTTGCGGAGAGTTGACGACTGTACAGGTGAAAATAACTTTCAGCGGTGTGAAACCTTGCCGATTGGCTCGACTGGAGGAGCTTCATGGCCGATTGGTTGTTCAAGGAGGAGCCGACCCATTACAGCTTCGCCGACCTGGAGCGCGACGGCGGCACGCTCTGGAACGGCGTCAATAACAACCTGGCCCGAAAGCACTTGCGACTGGTCAAGGCCAAGGACCGCATCCTCTATTACCACACGGGCAAGGAAAAGGCGATCGTCGGCGTCATGCGTGCGGTCAGCGACGCCGGTCCCGATCCGGACAGCGACGACCCAAAGGCGGTAAGTGTCCGGGTGGAACCGCTGCGCCGGCTGTCCCGCCCCGTCACCCTCGAAACCATCAAGGGTGATCCCCAGCCGGCTGACTGGGAGCTGGTCCGTATTTCCCGGCTGTCGGTCATGCCCGTCACGAAATCCCAGTGGAAGCGAATCGAAGAACTCAGCAAGCCGTAAGCCGCTCTCGGCTTTACACATAGTGTTCAAACGTTCCAGTTCCGGCAGCCCCAGACTGCCTGCTGTCGCCAGGTAGCCTATTGGCACTGGCATTCGGCTGGGTTACAATGAGGCACTGGCTATCGGCAACACTCCTGGAATCCGCCTCTCACCCCAGGACCGCATGAAGCCTGCCACCCTAAAATGAGGGGAGAGAGCTTAGGGGCCGTCAGGATTCGGACCAGAGAATTGTCGCCCGAAGCGCTGCCAAGGTTTGTCTCACCTGGGCCAGCGCTTCCATCCAGTCAGGAAGACTGGTTGCCCCTGGCTCTTGCTCAATGTGCGTCCGGCCCGCCGGCTCTCGCAGCCGGTCGGCCCGCACGCGCCGGGAGACGACTGGAGGATTGCAAACCATGGCGCGCCACAGCGCCGACGCCGAGCTGAATGGCTCGGCCACGATCACTCGTCGCTCCGAACGCTTCTTGACGGGCCTGGCCGATGCCAGCCAGGTGACTTTCGTTTCCCATGTGAACCCCGACCCCGACAGCCTGGGCAGCATGCTGGGCCTGGCGCATCTGGTCGAGACCCGACTGGGCAAGCCGACGCGCCTGACCCGCGACGGCCTCATCAACCGCGCCGAAAACCGGGCGATGGTCGATTTGCTCGACATCGACTTGACGCCGGTCGAGGACGTCGTCTGGCAACCGGGTAATGCCGTGGTCATGGTGGACAGCCAGCCGAATACCGGCCGGCACACCTGCGATCCCCGCGATTCCCTGTACGCCGTGATCGATCATCACGAAACCCCCGGCGACCTGACCGAGGTGCCCTTCGTGGATGTGCGCCGCAATCTGGGCGCCACCTGCTCGCTGGTCACGCGCTATCTGCGCGAGCAGGAAGTCCAGGTGCCGATCCAGATTGCCACCGCCCTGCTTTACGGCATCGAAACCGAACTGGACGGCTACCCGCGCGAGGCCAGTCCCCTCGACGACAGCGCCTTGCAGTTTCTTTACCCGCTGGCCGACAAGGACGTGCTGGCCCGCATCCGCAATGCCCGCCTGCCCCATCAATACTTCGAGTGCATCCTGCAAGCCCTGCAAAGCTCGTTCATCTACGACCGCCTCATCATCAGCTGGGTCAACGATCTGCCCCAGCCGGAACAAGCCGCCGAGGTGGCCGACTTCCTGGTCCGCTATGAAGAAGTGGAATGGGCCTTCTGCGCCGGCGTCCACCAGGATCGGCTGATCCTGTCGATGCGGACGGTGAAGCACCAGGGCCGGGCGGGTGAGTTGCTGCGTCAGGTGGTCGGCAAGCTCGGCAAGGCCGGCGGGCACCATCGCCGCGCCGGCGGCATGATCGAACTGCCCAGCACCGCGCCGAGCGCCATCGAGGACATCCAGGGCGAGTTGCGCCGTCGGCTGCTCAAGGCGCTGCATATCGACGAATGCCGCGGGCAGCGGCTGGTCGCTTTGCGCGAGATGCTGCAAAACTTACAGACTTAACTGATCCGTGTTTAGCCGCGAGCCGGAGGCGAGCGCTGCGGCGCAGCGCTCGC
>JAGVLI010000874.1 GCA_020054355.1 Planctomycetales bacterium
ATCCGAACTGGGCGGTTTCGAGCATTTTCGCGCCCAGTTCGGATTCGGTTGTCCAACGGCGAAAGTCTTCGGGGCGGTTCGTGGCGTCTGGCCGGCGGCCCAGTTCGCGAAATTGCTCCGCCAGCTGCAGCGCTTCGTGCGGCGGGTCGATGTCCGGATGAGCGGCCGGCGCCTGCCAGCCGGCGGTCCGGACCAGCTTCAAGTGGTCCCAGCGCTGTTCGATTTCCACCATCACCTGGACCATGCCGGTCACGGCGGCGACCTCGGGGAAGTCGGCGGGCAAGCGGTCGAGTTCCAGCTTGCTCGGCCGGCGGAACTCGCCCGGCGCGGCATGCAGGCCGGTGTAGTGCGGCGAAGTGCCGGCGGTCTTCATGGTAGCCAGCGCGGCGGCCACGCTGCACTTCTCGTCCAGGCACATTTGCACGACGGCCGTGGCTGCCGGGCTGCGGTGCTTGCCGTGATGGCAGTGGATGTAGGCCGGCCCCGGCAGGTCGCGCACCGCCTTGGCGATCTTCAACGCCTGCTCGCGCGGCACGCCGTCGTAGCCGATCGGCAGATGGACGTAACGCAGCCCGAACTTGCGGGCGCGCTCCACGTCGGGCTTCGCGCCATCGACCGAAATCACCGTCTTGATGCCCAGCTTTTGCAGCGATTCAAAGCCCGTATCGCCTTCGGGGCTGCTGCCGCTGTAAAGCTGTTCGGAAACTCGAATGACGTTGCGAACGCCGGCGGCCTCGATTTTTTCCGGAACGGCCACAGCCGCTTCGGTCGCAACCGCCGCTGGCTTGGTCCGCACCGTCGCTTGCCGGCAAGCCGCGATGGGCAACAACACCACTAAACCTAGACCGAGATACCGTCGCACGTCGTGCCTCGCTTTCGAGATGCTCGCTGCACGCCATGCAGCATAGCAGAGCGCCCGACGGCGCTCCACTTCATGCCGCGGCCTCCGCTTGCGATGGTGGTCCCGGCGCAGTAACATCGAGTACGCCGCCAATCCTCGTGATGGAGTGCCCCGATCATGTCGCGCATCCCCCTCTGCTTGCTGTTCATCGGCTTCGTCTGCTCCGCGCCCTTGACGGCCGACGAAAAGTCCGACAAGGCCCAGCTGGAAAAAGACCTGCAGCCGAAGCTGGTCACGATCAAGGACAAGGAAATCAACATCGTCAAGGCGCTGAAAGCCATCCACGAGCAGACCGGCATCGAGGTCTTGCCGCCGGACGATCCGGACATCGTCCTGAAAGACCTGAACTTCGACAAGACGCCCTTCTGGCAAGCCATCGACCGGATCGCCCGGCGCGGCGACCTGCGTGTGTCGCTGTACGGCCGGGACGGCAAGGTCGGCCTGGTGAAGGACGAGAAGGGCTACCGCGAGATGCCGGTCAGTTACAGCGGGATGTTCCGCACCACGCTGAAGCGCGTGGTGGTCGTCCGCGACCTGGAGACCGACGCCCACTTCTGCCTGGCCAAGCTGGAAGTGGCCTGGGAGCCGCGTTTCCAGGCATTCCTGCTGGATTCCCGGCCGGAGAGCCTCGAAGTCACCGATGAAAAGGGCCTGAACGTGCAGGTGCCAACCATCGCCAAGGGACCGCAGCAAGCGGATGGCCGCATCGCGGTCGAGCTGGACTTGCCGCTGCCGGCGCTGCGCCGGCCGGCCGTCAAGTTCGCCAGCGTCAAAGGGCAACTGACGATCACCGGCTCGCCGAAGCTGTTGACCTTCACCTTCGACAAGCTGGCCGGCAAGCAGGAGCAGACCCAGGAAGGCGTGGTCTGCATGCTGCGGAACTTCCGCGAAGCCAAGGAACTCTGGACCGTGGATATGGCGCTGCGCTACCCGCCCGGCGGCGCCAAGTTCGAGAGTTTTCAGTCCTGGCTCATCAACAATCAAACCTATCTGCTGAACAAGAACGGCAAGCGGCTCGACCACGCCGGCTACGAAACCGATGAGCAAGGCGCGAACACGGCGCAGATCCGCTATCGCTTCGCCGATGACGAGGAAAAGGGCGTGAAGCTCGGCAAGTCGGCCGACTGGCGGCTGATCTACCGGACGCCGGCGCAGATCGCGGAAGTGCCGATCAAGTTCGAGTTCAAGGACGTACCGTTGCCCTGATGTTTAGCCGCGAGCCAAAGGCGAGCGCTGGAGGAAATCTCTTGATCTACCGCGACCCCAAGTGCGTCCACGTCGCCGACAGCCTGAGCGAAGCCGAATCAGTGGCGCATTTCCTGAACGGTCATGGGCTGCCCGCGCAGGTCATGAACCCGGCCACGCTGGGCGGCTTGCTCGGCTTGACTGTGCTCTCGCGCACCGGGGTTTCCTCCACTGGCCTGGAGGTCTGGGTCAACGATCCAGCCCACGCCGAACCCGCGCTCCAGAAGCTGCAGGAATTCGCCGCCGAGCAAACGAAGAAAGGCGCCGACAAGGAAACCCAGGGCCAGTCGAAGCCGAATGCGAGGAATGCGGCAAGACCAGCACGTTTCCCGCGGCGCAGCGGGACAGCACGCAGGATTGCCCGCACTGCGGGGCCTATCTGGATGTGCCGGAGTGAACCGACTCTACTCACCCCTGCACCGCTTGACAACTTGCCATTTGACACGAATAATAATGCCAGATGGCAACATGCGGAGCGACCATGACCAAGGCGACTGAAAGCAGGCATAAGACCGCAGCTAGCCATGCCTACCTGCGGCTGTTGGGTCTGACGGCGGTCGATACGCCGACCTTGTTGAAGCACATCCGCAAAGGGTTGTCGTTCAGTTCCTGGAAGATTTTCCTGCATGACACCGCTCTTCCCGTCTTGTCTCTGACTCGGATGGTGCAAATTTCGCCCAGCACGCTGGCACGGCGTAAGCGCGAAGGCCGACTGCAACCCGACGAATCCGATCGACTCGTGCGCGCCGCGCGAGTTTATGCGCAGGCTCTGGCGCTTTTTAGCGGAGACGAGGACGCCGCTCGGCATTGGCTTCAGTCTCCCCAACTGGCCCTGGGAGGCTCGACCCCGCTGGAATACGCTTCCACGGAAGTCGGGGCGCGGGAAGTCGAAGCGCTCATTGGCCGTCTGGAACACGGTATCCCCTCATGATCCGGGCCTGGCGAATCAGCAAGGCCAAGTATGCCGTCAACGCCTTTGACGGCGAGGGCGCGCGGCTCTACGGCAGCCGCTGGACCAGCCCCGGACGGCGCGCGGTGTTCGTGGCAGAAAGCCTGTCGCTGGCCGTGCTGGAAATCCTGGTCCACCTGCACGCTTTCACGACGCTGAAGGACTACGTGGTCTGCCCGGTCGACTTCGCCGAGGACCTGGTCCAGGCCGTCAAGTCGGGCGCGCTGCCGGCGAATTGGCGCGAATATCCCGCACCGCCCGGCGTCCAGGCCATTGGGGACGCCTGGATTGACGCTGCCGCCGGGGTGCTGCTCAAAGTGCCGAGCGCGATCACCGTGACCGAGTTCAATTACATCATCAATCCGACGCATCCGGACTTCGGCAAACTGACCATTAGCCGGCCGCAGCCGTTCGATGTCGATCCGCGCGTGTTTGGCGGCAAGACTTCGCCATGATCGGGCGCTGCCAGTACCTGCTTGCACCGATACTGGAAAACGATTCCCAAGGTGTCGAACGCCACGGCAAACGAGTATGATGGCCCACCATGCTCACGTTCGTGTTCTGGAACCTGGGAGGACCGACCGCCGAACCGCCAGGCTTGGCGGACGGCAAGCGAATCCGACGGGTACATCAGGCCGTAGCCAACCTGGCGCGTCATCAGCAGGTCGATGTCATGATCCTGGCTGAGTTTCCAGGGACGACAGAAGACCTGCTGATGGAACTGAACGCGGGAAACAGTCATGCCAATATCACGGGATTTCGCAATCCCAATCCGCGCAGTCAGTGTGAGCGGATCGTCATTCTGACGCGATTTCCCGTGAAGTATCTGCCGCCAATCCAGGAAGGCATCCACCACACGGCCCGTCGCCTGTGCCTGCCGAAACGTCGAGAATTGCTGCTGGTGGCACTGCATCTGCCGAGCAAACTCTTCCGCTCCGAACACAGTCAAGCGCTGGACATGCCGTGGATCAGTAGTCTGATTCGTGGGCTAGAACGCGCCTACGGGCACGAAAACACGGTGCTGGTCGGCGATTTTAACATGAATCCGTTCGAGCCGGGCATGATCGGGGCGAAGGGCCTGAACGCGACCATGACCCGAGACATTGCGCACCGCGAAGAGCGAACGGTTGATGCGGAACGCTGCCCGTTCTTTTACAATCCCATGTGGGGCCATTTCGGGGACGCGAGCCACGAAGAGCATCCGCCAGGCAGCAACGAGCATGAACCACCTGGCACTTGCTACTTCCCCGCCAAGGAGGCTCACTGGTATTACTGGAACATGTTCGATCAGGTGCTATTGCGGCCTGGCCTTTTGCCGTGCTTTCGCAACCGCGACTTGCGAATAGTGGTTTCGGACGGCACCCAATCCCTGCTGACCGAGCGAGGTCTGCCCAACCGCGCGCTGTTTTCCGACCATTTGCCGATTCTCTTTCGGCTGGACATCTAGGAGATATGCCATGCCCGATCTTTGGCCTGCCGATTTGGGAGACTTCAAGCTCATGCCGCCGGTCTCGATTTTGCGAGAGCAAGCGGACTGGTTGAGCAAGAAGACGAAGGGGCGGCTTGAAGGCAAAGTAATCAGTGGTCGAGATTCGCTTTCTTTTATTCACAGATTTCTCGTGGTAGCGCCAGCGCTCGACAACTACAGCTACGAACTGTTCCACGTCTTGCACTCGATTGATTACTACCCTCTCCAGATCTCGACCGGGCCGACGGGGTACTATAAGGAGTGCAAGGACGAGCAGCAGTTTCTTGCTGCAATGAAGGAATTCTTGGCGAACGACAAAACCAAAAAAGTCGTTTCGGCAATTCTGGCTCAAATCGATGAGGAACAACCGCAAGAAGAAATGCCCGCCTGATCGTGACCAATCGGCGCGGAAACAAACCTCGCCTCTTTGCTAAAATGCACGGGTGAAAATCAACACCGCACCACCCCGGACGCCTCCCGCCGCCCTGGGCAGTCTGCAAGACCTGGCGCGGCTCTTGCAGGAG
>JAGVLI010000102.1 GCA_020054355.1 Planctomycetales bacterium
CGTTGCTGACCAATCCGGCCCAAAAAGCCCGTAGCCTGAGTGGGGAAAACGGTCGAAAATGGTAGGTCAATTACCCCCCTGTGGGAATCCAGGCTAGCCTTGCGGTTCCGGTCATCACGGCCCGCAGAGGACTTGCACCTCCCAGATGCACAACATGCCTGGCACACAACCCTTGGCCGGCGGCGCTGTCCGGCAGCGCCGCCGGCCGATTTCTCCCCGGAATTCGCCGCATCATGTCCTCGTTCATCCCCTGTACTCATTGCGCGACACCCGTGGAAATCACCGAGATGCACCGGGGCCGGCCGAGCAAGCGGTCGAAGTGCAACCGCCGGAAGAAAAGCCCGCCCCGGTGGTCGGCAAGCCGGCGGCCAAGCCACGGCCGATCAAGTTTGAAACGCCGGAAGAGAAGCGCCGCCGGCAAACCACGAATATCATTCTCTGGGGAACGCAGGGGACAGTATCGCTGGTAATTCTGCTGGGAGCGGTGCAGATGATCCGGTTGCGGACCCGCTGGCTGGCCATGACCGGCAGCATTCTCGCGGTGATTCCGGTGATCGGCCCCTGCTTCTGCCTGGCGCTGCCGTTCGGCATCTGGGCGATTATCGTTCTGCTGTTGCCCGATGTGCGTGAGGCGTTCGCGTGAGCTTCGTTCGCTCTTCGCTTGCGGTTTAGCATGGAAAATGCCTGGACCCTGACCGCCCGCTGGATCGTTCCCATCGACGGCCCGCCGCTCTCTCGCGGCACCCTGACCATCGAGGGCGAGCGCATCGTCGCCGTGGAACCGCGCGGCCGGCGTACTCCCGATTTCGACTTCGGCAACGTCGCGGTGCTGCCAGGCTTCGTCAACGCGCACACGCACCTCGATCTGAGCGGGATGCGCGGCAAATGCCCGCCGACGCCGGATTTCACCCAATGGCTGCGTGCGGTGATCCTCTGCCGTCGTGGCCAATCACCGGATCAAGTTGAAGCCGACATTCGTTCGGGTTTGGCGGAGAGCCTGACTTTTGGCACAACGCTTTTGGGGGACATTGCATACCACGGAATCAGCTGGCCCACCTTGTGTGCGGCATCTGTTCGTTCCGTTGTCTACTATGAACTCCTGGGACTTCCGCAAGTTCGGGCCGCACTGGCCTGGGATGCTGCAAAGACCTGGCTTGATCTACGAGGGCCGACCGACACCTGTCGTCCAGGGCTGAGTCCCCACGCGCCCTACAGCACACGTACGCAACTCTTCGCCGCAGCCAGTATTACAGGTGTCCCGGTAGCCATGCACCTCGCCGAAACAACGGTCGAACTCGATCTCCTCGGAGATTGGTATGGTCCGCTTGTCCCTTTCTTGCGCGACCTGGGTGTCTGGGACCCCGAAGGTTTGTTTGCCAGCACCGATGAAATCCTCCGCCTGTTCAAAGGTCTGGTCCCGGTCGTTGTTGCCCACGGAAACTACCTGAAGCTTGATGCCCCGATCGCCGCTAACACCACCATCGTCTACTGCCCGCGCACCCATGCCGCGTTCGGGCATTCGCCGCATCCGTTCCGGGAATTCCTGAAGCGCGGCGTCCGGGTGGCGCTCGGCACCGACAGCCTGGCGTCCAATCCCGATCTCGATATCCTCGCCGAGGCGCGCTTCGTCCATCGGCACTATCCCGACGTGCCCGCCGCTGATGTGCTGCGCATGGTTACTCTCAGCGGCGCCGAAGCACTGGGCTGGGAAGCCGAAACCGGCAGCCTGACGCCGGGCAAGTCCGCCGACCTGGTGGTGCTGCCGTTGCCGGACGCGGATCGCGCCGATCCCTGTACGCTGGTCCTGCAATCGGCGAACTCGGTATCCATGGTGCTGTTTCGCGGTGGGTGGACGGTCTGCGATCCTTGAAAAGGCACCGCCAGATTCATATCAACACAACAGACTCGTAGGTCAGGCTTTCCAGCCTGACTGGGCGTCAGCGTCAGGCTGGAAAGCCTGGCCTACATCAGCCATCAACCGAAGAGATGCATCGATGCCACTGGGATACTTGGCCCTCGTCTTGCATGCCCACCTGCCGTTCGTTCGCCACCCGGAGTACGATGATTTCCTTGAGGAAGATTGGCTCTACGAAGCCATCACCGAAACGTACATCCCGCTGCTCGACGTTTTCGACGGCCTGGAACGCGACGGCGTCGATTGGCGGATGACCATGTCGATCACGCCGACGCTGGCCGCCATGCTCGGCGATCCGCTCTTGCAGTATCGCTACGTCCGCCATATCGACAATCTCCTTGCCCTGGCCGGCAAGGAAATCGAGCGAACCCGCTGGCAGCCGGAGTACCACCAGCTGGCCCACATGTACCATCAGCGCTTCCAGCGCTGCCGAGAGGTCTTCGTCAAGCAGTACGACAACAACCTCATCAATGGCTTCCGCCGCTTCTTCCAGACGGGCAAGCTGGAAATCGTCACTTGCGGCGCGACGCACGGCTTCTTGCCGTTGATGTACGGCGTGAACCCGAACGCCGCCCGGGCGCAGGTCGAAATTGGCTGCCGGGAGTTCGAGCGGCATTTCGGCAAACGGCCGCAAGGCATCTGGCTAGCGGAGTGCGGCTACATGCCCGGCGTCGATGAACTGTTGCGCGACGCCGGCATCCGCTACTTCTTCACCGATACGCATGGCGTCATGTTCGCCGAGCCTCGGCCGCGCTTTGGCGTCTACGCTCCGATCCTCTGCCCCAAGAGCAACGTCGCCGCCCTGGCCCGCGATACCGAATCCTCCAAGCAGGTCTGGAGCGCCATCGAAGGCTACCCCGGCGACTACGTCTATCGCGAGTTTTACCGCGACGTGGGCTTCGATCTCGACTACGAGTACCTCAAGCCGCACCTGCACCAGACCGGCATCCGCAGCCACCTGGGCATGAAGTATTACAAGATCACCGGCCGGGGCGACCACAAGCAGCCCTACGACCCCAAGGCAGCGCTCGACAAGGCCGCCGACCACGCCGGCAACTTCATGTTCAACCGCGAGAAGCAGGTCGAATGGCTGTCGGGCGCGATGGATCGCCCCTCGCTGATCGTGGCCCCTTACGATGCCGAGCTATTCGGCCACTGGTGGTTCGAGGGGCCGGACTGGATCAACTTCCTGTTGCGGAAGATGTGCTACGATCAGCAGACCGTCAAGACGATCACCGTGCCGGAATACCTCGACAAACACAAGACCATCCAGGTCACGCAGCCGACCATGTCGAGTTGGGGCTACAAGGGCTACAACGAAGTCTGGCTCGAAGGCTCCAACGACTGGATCTACCGCCACCTGCACGAGGACGCCGAACGCATGGTGGAATTGGCGCGGACCTACGTCCAGCCGAACCATTTGCAAGGCCGGGCGCTGAACCAGGCGGCACGGGAATTGCTCCTTGCTCAGTCCAGCGACTGGGCCTTCATCATGAAGACGGGCACGATGGTCGAGTACGCCGTGCAGCGGACGCATGTCCATGTGTTGAACTTCAACCACCTGTACGAGCAGCTGAAGCGCAACGATATCGATGAATCGTGGCTGGCGGAGATCGAACGCCGGCACAATATCTTCCCGCACATCGACTATCGGCTGTATGCTTAGTGGGTCGAGCGTTTAGCCGCGAGCCGGAGGCGAGCGCTCGA
>JAGVLI010000814.1 GCA_020054355.1 Planctomycetales bacterium
GCGGCGGTCGGCTCGGCCGGCGCCAGCCTGCCGCGGCCGCGCAATAACGGGAATGCACCCCCGAGAGCCATTGCTGCTGGAATTCCTGAAATTCAGAGTTTAGAATCCCTCCATCAGCCCTGGCCTGCCTTTCCTCCCAGGAGTCGCTGCCTTGCGTGCCTTCATCCGCCAGCCGCGCGTCCATTACGTCCTTGTCGCGTTCATCGCCCTTTTGCTAAGCCGGCCAGCGGCCGCGCAGCCCTTTTCGCCGCAGGACGCCCTGAAAAAGATGAAGGTGGCCGACGGTTTCTCCGTCCAACTCGCGGCCAGCGAACCCGAGGTCCGCAAGCCCGTCACCATCACCTTCGACGACCGGGGCCGGATGTGGGTCATCCAGTATCTGCAATATCCGACGCCCAACGGCCTGAAGCCGGTCAAGGTGGACCAATACTTGCGGACGATCTACGACCGCGTGCCCGAACCGCCGCCGCAGGGTCCGAAGGGCGCGGACCGCATCACCATCCTCGACGACCCGGACGAACACGGCCGCTATCGCAAGGTGAAGGACTTTCACGTCGGCTTGAACCTGGCCAGCGGCATGGCGCTTGGCCACGGCGGGGTGTTCGTGGCCCAGCCGCCGTATTTGCTCTTCTACGCGGACAAGAACGGTGACGACGTGCCCGACGGCGATCCCGAAGTGCTCCTCACCGGCTTCGGCATGGAAGATGCGCACGCCTTTCCGAATTCCCTGCAATGGGGGCCGGACGGCTGGCTCTACGGCGCGCAGGGCAGCACCGTCACCGCCAAGATTCGCGGCATCGAGTTTCAGCAGGGCATCTGGCGCTATCATCCGGTGACCAAGGAATTCGAGCTGTTCGCCGAGGGCGGCGGCAACACCTGGGGCGTCGATTTCGATCGCCACGGCAACATCATCGCGGGCACGAACTGGGGCAACTTCGCCAACCTGCACCAGGTCCAGGGCGCGTACTACGTCAAGGGGTTCACCAAGCACGGCCCGCTGCACAATCCGTACACCTTCGGCTACTTCGACCACATTCCTTACGCCGGCTTCAAGGGCGGGCACGTCACCTGCGGCGGCATCGTCTACCAGGGCGGCGCGTTTCCGGAGAAGTTCTGGGACCACTACATTGCCGCCAACCTGCTGTCCAATGGCATCTACTGGCACCAGATGGAACGGAAGGGCTCGAGCTTCACGGCCAAGTGGGGCGGCGAGTTGATCGCCTCCGAGGATATGTCGTTTCGCCCCGTCGATCTGCTGACTGGGCCGGACGGCGCGGTCTACATCGCCGACTGGGCCGACCGTCGCGCGAACCACGTCGATCCGGTGGACAACTGGGACCGCACCCGCGGGCGCATCTGGAAGCTGCAAGCCACGGCGAGCGGCGGGCGTCAGCCCGCTGCTGCGGAACAACCGAAATTGCCGCTCTCCAAGCTCTCCAGCAAGGAACTGGTCGCGCTGCTCGCCCATCGCAACGACTGGCACCGGCGCGAAGCCCGCCGCATCTTGGCGGAACGGCGCGACGCGACCGTGGTGCCGGCGCTGCGCAAACTGATCGAGGACAACACGGGCCATCTGGCGCTCGAAGCGCTGTGGGCGCTGTACGTCAGCGGCGGCTTCAACGACGAAGTGGCCTTGAAACTATTCGACCATCTGAACGAACACGTCCGGGCCTGGACCATCCGCTTACTATGCGACCCGAAGCAACGCCTGAAGGCCTGCCAGGTCAAACTCGAAGAAGCGGCGGAGAACGATCCCAGCCCGACGGTGCGCAGCCAGCTCGCATGCGCGGTGAAACGGCTAGAAAGCGAGCAGGCGCTGCCGATTATCGCCAAGCTGTTGACTCGCAGCGAGGACATCGACGATCCCCACATACCGTTGCTCATCTGGTGGGCCATCGAAAAGAATGCTCTGAAAGGATCGGATCGCTTTTTGGCGGATTCGAGAGGCGCTGCCCAGCCCATGCTGCGGAAGTTCATCTTGGAGCGCCTGGCCCGCCGCTACATGACGGAGGGTGACGGTTACAGACCAGGAATTGTCATGGGGGCGCTGGAGCGCGAATACCTCGCCGAAAGGCCGGAGACCGTGAATCGGCTGTTGACCGGCATCGAAAAGGCTTTGGAAGGCCGTCAATTGGACAAGGATACCGCAGCTCGGTTGCGCGATTCGCTGGACAAACTGTGGCGCACCGAATCGGAGAATCCGCTCGTGTTCCGGCTCGCTATCCGGGCCGACACTCGGGCCGCCGACGAACGGGTGAAACGCATTCTCGCCAGCCCCCAAGGTTCGGGCGACGAGTTTGTCGCCGCGGTCGAACTTTTGGGCCAGCTGGTGCGGCGCGAACACCTCCCCGCCTTCCTCCGGATTCTCCGCAATTCGGTCGATAACAAGGTCCGGCAGGCCGTGCTGGCGGCGCTGCAAAACTTTCCTGACCCGGAAGTCGCCGAGACCATCTTGGAGGTGTACCCCAAGCTGCCGCTGTCGCTCAGAAGCCGCGCGCAAACGCTGCTCGCCGGCCGGCCCGCCTCCGCGCTCAGCCTGCTGAAGCTGGTCGATACGAAGAAGCTCGAACCCAAGGATGTGCCGTTCGAGCAATTGCAGCGCATGATGCTCTACAAGGACGAGCAGATCACCAAGCTGATCGAGAAGCACTGGGGCAAGGTGGGCGCGCAAAGTTCCGGCGAGAAGCTGAGCCGGATTCGCAGCCTGTCGTCAATCATTCGCCGGGGCAAGGGCGATGCCCCGAACGGCAAGGTACTCTTCACCAAGCACTGCGCCGTCTGCCATCAGCTCTTCAACGAAGGCAACAAGGTCGGCCCGGAGCTGACGGGCATCGACCGCAAGAACCTGGAAGTGCTGCTGGTGAACCTCGTCGATCCCAGCGCCTTCATCCGGCCGGAGTTCGTGGCGCACAACGTCGTCACCAAGGATGGCCGAATCATCACCGGCCTGATCGCCGAGGACAACGCCCAGGCCCTGACCATCCTCGACGCCAAGAACGAGCGCACGGTAATCGCCAAGAACAACATCGACGAACTGGTGGCGGCAGCGCAATCGCTGATGCCCGAAAAAATCCTCGACCCGCTCACCGATCAGGAAATCTGCGACCTGTTCGCCTGGCTGCAGAGTGACGGGCCGCCGAAAGCGAAGAACTGATCTCTTTCACTTCCCCGATTGCTCAAGAAGGAATTTCCGATGAACTTTGCACGTTCCGTCCGAGTCATGACGGCTTGCTGCTCCCTTGTCCTTGTGCTGCACAGCGTTGGCTGCGGCCGGCAGGCATCGAGCACCTTTGCCGTTGTTTCTACCAACATTGGCTCGGGCATCACGGATGACCCCCGCAGCGATCCGAAACCACTTCCCGCTGCTCTGAGCGTGTCCGCGAAGGAACTTGTCGAACTCTGGAGCAAGGACAAAGACAAAGCGGAAAAGGACTATAAACGCAAAAAAGTCGAAGTCAGCGGCGTCGTGAAGGCTATCGACCATGACGGTCGCGGGAGCGCTCGGATCTACCTCGATTCCAATCCGTCAGTTTGCTGCTACACCGAGGATAAGGAACCGTGGGCCAAAGCTACCCCTGGGCAGAAAATCAAGTTGCGCGGAACCTGGGAAGGATTCAGCTCCCAGCCAGTTCTCGATCCAGCCGACATCGTCGAACTTGGCGACAATCCGGCGGTCGTCGTTTCCGCCGGTCAGCTTGCCAAGGAATTCGCCGCTGACCGAAAGACCGCGGAGTCGAAGTACGACAAGAAATACTTGCTTGTGGACGGCGAAATTGCGGACGTGCAGACACGAGGAGACGGGCAGGCAACCATTCGCCTGCAAGGTGACGGACAGACGGCCGTAGTCTGCTACTTTACATCGCTCGAAAAGAACCAGACTGACGGCTTGAAGAAAGGCATGAAACTCAAGCTCAGCGCGCAAGTCGATTCCGCCAAGAAGGACAATGAGGTGGGTTTGAAGGACTGCCTGGCCATCAAACAGTCGAAATAGGGTGCGGCCGCGCTGGGTGCCATGCCTTTTCGGCGACCAATTGGCGCCATCACCCAACGAATGGCACCGGAAAAGCATGGGAGCTGGCGGAGACTTCGTCTAGGTATCCTAGCGCTGTAGGTTCCACATGCTTTTCCGGTGAATATCTTGAGATACTGGCCCCAGTCGGTCGCCGGAAAAGCATGGCACCCGCCGGATTGGTCAATAATCCTTCAAATCCAGCGTCTGCTCGGCGTGTTTCCAGGCCGCCGCGAATTCCTGGTCTACCAGGCGGGCGGCGTAGTCTTTCTGCTGCGCCTGCAAGCTGGCGCGCAGGCCGAACAGCGCCCGGCCGTTGCGCGGGTGCTTTTCCAGTGCGGTGCGAAACACGGTTTCCGCAGCGGCTGGCTGGCCGTCGTGGACCAGCACCGCGCCGAGCAGCTCCCGCGCCGGGATGTACCAGTCCGGCGGCTCGATGTAGTTCAGCGCATCCTCGCACTTCACCGCTTGCCTTAGTTTTTCGATGGCGCTCTTGCGGTCCTTGTTGGCGAGCGCCACGCGGGCTTCGAGCAGATGCTCGGCAATCGCGAGCACGCTCGCTGCCTTGTTGCGGTCGCCATAGGCCGCATCCGCCGGCACCTTCTTGACTACCGCCAGAAATGCCTGCCGTTCCTGCTCCGCATCCTTGGCCCTGCCGGTGGCGGCGCAGGCACTGCCGCGCGCGAAGTGCCAGATGGCCGTGGTGATGTGCTGCTTCGGATCGGGGGCAGTCATCTTCAGGATGTGCTGCCAACGGCCGCAGCGCACCGCGACCAGATAGGGCGTGGGCATGAAGCCTTCCAGCATCGGCATGTCCTTGACGTGCGGCCCGACGTGCGCCGCCAGTTTCTCGGCGGCCTGTTGGGCATCCGCCGGCCGGCCCTGCATCGCCCGCGCCACCGCCAGGAAGTGGATGTTGTGCGAATAGTACATCAAGGGATAAACACCCTTTACGCCGCTCGCTTTCAAGTAGTCCTCATCCACCATCATGGCAAGCTCGTTCTGCTTGGCCGCCTGCTCGTAATCGCCCACGCGCCAGTAGATGTGCGATGGCATGTGGACCAGGTGGCCCGCGCCCGGCACCAGCGTCTTCAGCCGTTCGGCGCTGGCCAGGCCGCGTTCCGGGTTGGACGAGGCTTCCACCGCGTGAATGTAATAGTGGTTCGCGCCGGGATGATCGGGGTTGCGCTTCAGCACGCCTTCCAGAATGGCCACGATTTCCTCGGTGCCCTCTGCCGGTTTGCCGTCGTGGCCCCAGAGTTCCCAGGGCCGCAGGTTCATCCAGCTTTCGGCGTGGAGCGTGGCGGCGTCGAGATCGTCCGGATATCGCCTCGCCAGCTCGCCCATCGCGTTCTTGTAATCCACGGCCAGCTTCTTCCGATCCGCCTTGGGATCGGCCGAGTAGCGTTTGGTCAGCGCGTCGATGTAGGCCCGCTCCTGCTCCGGGGCCTTGGTTGCAAGCTTCTTTGCTTTCTCCAACGCAGTGTACGCTTCCTTGAGCTGTTCCGCATCCGCTTCGAGGTTGTAGTTCGACCCCAGGCCCACCGCCACACCCCACCAGGCCATCGCCAGCTGCGGATCGAACTCGGCCGCCTTGACGAAGGAACGAACCGCTGCCTCGTGATTGAAGGCATAGAGCAGCAATAGCCCTTGGTCGAACCAACGCTGCGCTTCCTTGCTCGTCGTGGCCACCGGATGGTGGTGATTGCCCAGACCGGGCAGCAATCCCACGGGCTTGAGTTCAGCCTTGCCCGGCGGGTGGTCCGCCCAGAGCGATGAGGCGATGAGTCCGAGCGCGAGTGCAATGCAAAGCTGCTTCATGAGGGATTCCTCGGCGGGCGAACCTGCGGACGGCGCTGCGAGCGCCGGAAAGGTCGATGGCTGCACCTTGTTTTATTCCGGCTGGGCAGCCCGTGCCAGTTCGCTGCTCGTGGGTTACGATTCCAATCGTGACCACAACAAGTCTGTCACGATTGGAATCGTAACCCACGGCCACCGGCCGTGGCATCCGCCAACTCGGTGCCAGCAGCGCCCGCGCAAAAAATTGCGGCGCTTCCCAAAATTGGTTGACAACCGGCGTCCAGGCTTTTACCATTTCATTCAATCATTAGATGTCAGACATCTAATGATTGAATCACTGAACCGAGGCAGCTTCATGACGACCATGCACCCCATCGCGAAAAACTCCGTCGTGGACCACGTGGTCGAGCGGCTCCGGACCTTCATCCAGGAAGGCGGCATGAACGCCGGCGACCGCCTGCCCACGGAAACCGTGCTCGCCCAGCAGCTCAGCGTCAGCCGGGGCGCGTTGCGGGAAGCCGTGCGCCGGCTCGAAACCGTCGGGCTACTAACGGTCGCC
>JAGVLI010000052.1 GCA_020054355.1 Planctomycetales bacterium
GACCTGCCCGCGTTCGTCGTGCTGCACTCGCGCCTGCCCAGCGGCGCGCAACCGCAAGCGTTGTTCTCCCGCCTCTGGGGTTCGGGCTTCCTGCCGACGCAGCATCAGGGCGTGTCGCTGCGTTCGGTCGGCGATCCGGTGCTGTACCTCTCCAACCCGCCCGGCGTGGACAAAGATAGCCGCCGCGAAATGCTCGACGGCCTGGCCGAGCTGAACCAGCAGCGGCTGCAAGTCAAGGGCGACCCGGAAATCGCCGCCCGCATTGCCCAGTACGAGATGGCCTACCGGATGCAGACCTCGGTTCCCGAACTGGCTGACATCTCGAAGGAACCCAAGCACGTCCTCGACATGTACGGCCCGGAAGTGACCCAGCCGGGAACGTTCGCGTACAACTGCCTGCTGGCCCGCCGCCTGGCCGAGCGCGGCGTCCGCTTCACGCAGGTCTTCCTGCGCGGCTGGGACCATCACGGCACGCTGCCGGAGAACATCAGGAAGCTGGCGCCCATCGCCGACCAGCCGAGCACGGCTCTCATCAAGGACCTGAAGCAGCGCGGCATGCTCGACGACACGCTGGTGGTCTGGGGCGGCGAGTTCGGCCGTACGGTCTACAGCCAGGGCACGCTGACGCCGACCAATTATGGCCGCGACCATCATCCGAGAAACTTCACCATGTGGCTGGCGGGCGGCGGCATCAAGCCCGGCATCGTCCACGGCGAAACCGACGATTTCAGCTACAACGTGACCGAAAAGCCCGTGCATATCCACGATCTGAACGCCACCATCCTGCACTGCCTGGGCATCCACCACGAGAAGCTGGTCTACCGCTTCCAGGGCCGCGACTTCCGCCTGACCGACGTTCACGGCCACGTCGTCAAGGACATCCTCGCCTGATAGCCGCCGGCAGAATTACCGCTTGCGGTTTAGCAGTCACAGCGAGCGGCGGAGTTGAACTCCGCCGCTCGCTGTTTTATCGGTAAGCGCGATTGGGGTTGGCCTGTTCCCTTGCTCGCGCTATCTAATCGGCTTATCCTGATAGGAACTGGATAAGGACGCCCACCCATGCGGCAGTTCAAGTGGATTGACTGGAATCTGCGGAAGATCGCCGCCCACAGCCTCTCGGCGGAAGAAGTCGAAGCCACTTTCGACCAGGTCTTCAGCCTCCACGAACGCAAGGATGGTTCGTTCCAGATGTACGCCGCGACGCCATCGGGCCGGCGCATCTGGGTGATCTGGCGGTACGACCGCGAAGACGATGAGGTCCCGGATGTCTTCGGCGACTTGAGCGACTCACCCATCTTCGTCATTACTGCCTATTGAAAGGCCAGCCGATGAACTCCCCTGAACTCGACTCGCGCAGCGCTCGCCGACTGGCCCAAGACGAGCTGATCGCCGCCGAGCCGCTATTGCCGCCGCCGGACTTGCCGGCCGATGCGAAGCCTTTGCCGCTGGAGGCGCACTTGGACCGGCTTCACCGACGGCCAGTCGCCGTGGCGGGCATCGTCGAGAACGGTCTGGTACGTCCGCTCGATCCCACGGTGAAGCTGCCGGAACATTCGCGCGTCATCATCGTGGCGTCCGAAACGAAATAAGTTGCATGTCCCACGATCACAACCACAGCCACGCCGCCGCCGGCAACCTGAAGATCGCCTTCCTGCTGAACCTCGGCTTCACGGTCCTGGAATTCGCAGCGGGCGTCTGGACCAACAGCGTGGCCATCCAGAGCGATGCCATTCACGATGCCGGCGATTGCTTCGCCCTCGGCCTGGCGTGGTATCTCCAGCGGCTTTCGCAGCAGCGCTCCGATCCCAAATTCACCTACGGCTACCGCCGGCTGTCGTCGCTGGGCGCGCTCATCACCGGCCTGGTGCTGCTGGTCGGGCTCAGTTTCGTGGTCTGGGAATCAGTGTCGCGGCTGGCACAGCCTGAAGCCGTCAAGGCGCCTGCCGTCGTGCTGGTGGCCGTCGTCGGCTTGCTGTTCAACGGCACCGCCGCCTGGCGGCTCAGCGGCGGAGAATCCCTCAACGAAAAGGTCGCCAGCTGGCACCTGCTCGAAGAC
This sequence comes from Planctomycetales bacterium, assembly GCA_020054355.1. Taxonomy (GTDB): domain Bacteria; phylum Planctomycetota; class Planctomycetia; order Gemmatales; family Gemmataceae; genus JAGVLI01. Next base: position 2,057 of record JAGVLI010000052.1, read on the forward strand.
ACGCTCGGCTGGGCGGCGGTGCTCGTCGGCGGCTTGGTGATGTCGTTCTGGGACGTGCCGATTATCGATCCACTGCTGGCGCTGGGCATCGCGGTTTTCGTCCTCTGGAACGTCTTCCGCAACCTGCGCAAGGTCGCCCTGGTCTTCCTGCAAGCGACTCCCGCAGGCTTCGACGCCGATGCCTTCGACCGCGAACTCGCCACCCTGCCGAACGTCGTCGGCGCGCACCACACGCACACCTGGACCCTCGACGGCGAAAGCCATGTCTTTTCCACGCACCTCGTCCTGAAATGCGACTGCACGCGCGAGGATGTGGTCGCCGTCAAGCGGCGCGTCCACGAGTTGCTGCGCGAGCACCATTTCCTGCACACCAGTATCGAAGTGGAATTCGAGGGCGAAAACTGCGCCGCCGACCCGGAACACTGTTGACGCTCGCTCCGCTGACTCTTTGCTCGTGGGTTACGATTCCAATCGTGACAGGCAGTGGAGCTTGTCACGATTGGAATCGTAACCCACGAGCAACATTGGCACCCGCTTGCGGTTTAGCACGGACTGTGCGAACATCTTCGTCGTCTTTCACCGTTACCCGGAGCTAACCCATGAAACTCCTCGCACCCGCCCTGACGCTCCTGTTCGGCCTGGCGCTGGCCGCCGCCGAGCCAGCCGAAAAACCCCTGGTCCTCGACCTCTGGCCCGGCAAGGTGCCCGGCGAGAACGCCCCCATCGGCGAGGAAAAACTGCTGGAAGCCAAGGCCGGCGAGAAGCAGGTCAAACGGCTGACCAACATCAGCAAGCCGACCATCAGCATCCATCGGCCCGCCAAGGACAAGGACACCGGCGCTGCCGTGCTGATCGCGCCCGGCGGCGGCTACAACATCCCGGCCTGGGGCCTCGAAGGCGAGGAAGTCGCCGCCTGGCTCAACTCCATCGGCGTCACTGGCATCGTCCTCAAGTACCGGGTGCCGCGCCGCCCCGACCAGC
>JAGVLI010000534.1 GCA_020054355.1 Planctomycetales bacterium
CGCCCGCCGCGGGAGACTCGACCGGCTTCTCCCTGAAAGCCACACAGCGCGTCCTGCTGCCCAACGGCCTGACACTGCTGCTCTTCGAGAATCGCCGTCTGCCGATCTTCGTGGCCGACCTCAGCATCCGCAATGTCCGGCTGCTCGAACCGGAGGACAAGGCCGGCGTCGCGACGCTGACCTCGCGTCTGATGGACGAGGGCACTTCCAAGCACGGCGGGCAGGAAATCGCCGAGTTGATCGAGAATGCGGGCGGTTCGCTGTCGATGGGTTTGTCGGCCAGTTCGGTGAAGGTGCTGTCGCCGGACCGCAAGCTCGGCCTGTCCTTGCTCTTCGAGTGCCTGACCGATCCGACCTTCCCCAAGGAAGCGTTCCAGCGCAGCCAGCAACAATTGCTCTCGGAGATCGCCGATCTGGAAACGCAGCCGGACGAACGGGCCTCGCAGCTGTATCACTCGTTGATTTACGGCAAGCACCCCTACGGCCGGCCGGCGCTGGGCAACCCGAAGATCATCGAGAAGCTGACTCCGGAGGACTGCAAGGCGCTGCACCGCAAGCTGTGCGTGCCGAACAATGCCATCATGGCCGTGGTCGGCGACTTCGACAGCAAGCAAGTGATCGAGGAAATCACCCAGCTGACCGCCAACTGGAAGAAGGGCGAACCCGGCAAGCCCCAACCGCCGGCCGTGGGCTTTCCGGAGAAGTCCGCCGAACGGATCATCACCATGCCGGAAGCCGCCCAGATGCACTTCTACCTGGGCCATCCGGGCATCAAGCGCGACAACCCGGACTACTACAAGCTGCTGGTGATGGACTACGTCCTCGGCACCGGCCCCGGCTTCACCGACCGCCTGTCATCCCGGCTGCGCGACCGCGAAGGGCTGGCCTACACGGTGTCGGCCAACATCACCTCGTCGGCCGGTGAGGAACCCGGCGACTTCACCTGCTACATCGGCACCCAGCCGCAGAACTTCCAGAAGGTGCGGGCCATCTTCCTCGAAGAGCTGAACCGCATCCGCGACGAGAAGCCGAAGGAGCAGGAGGTCGAGGACGCCAAGAAGTACCTGCTGGGCAGCCTGCCCTTCCGCTTCACCACCAACGACCGCATTTCCGGGCAGCTGCTGGCCCTGGAGCGCTACAACCTGGGCTTCAACTACCTGGACGACTTTCGGAAGGGCGTGGCGGCGGTGACGCCCGAGGACGTGCAGGCGGTGGCGAAGAAGTACATCGACCCGAAGCGGATGGTGCTGGTGGCGGCCGGGGCGGTGGACAAGGAAGGCCGGCCGATCCTCAAGTTGAATCCGCCCAAGGACAAATAGAGTTCGTTTAGCCGCGAGCCGGAGGCGAGCGCTGGGGATCGCTCCATCCGGATAGCAATGAAAAACCGCTCCGAATGTCGGTTTGGAGCGGGTCAATTCATCGGGCAAACAGGCGACGGTCCCTTCGCCGCCGAGTCGGCGAGGGCGGCGCGCATTGCAGGTGTTGGTGGACCAGTTGGGTGCAGCGGCATTGCAGCCGCGGTTCCAAGACGGACACGGGAAAACCATTCTTTCATCCTACGGTAGCTGCCAAGCATCTGGAATTGTGTAAATACCCAGGGGCTGGCGCCCCTGGCTACAGCCCGCTGCCCTTGCGGGGCTGAGTGAACAGCCACTATTCACTCACAAAAGGCATACTCACGTCGTGACTCCTGTAACGCTGCCGCGTTAGTGCTTACGGACAAATCGTGACGGCGCCAGCAAGGAAACCCCCTTCCCCTCGCTGGGGTTGCGCACTGTTGAAGATCGTCTCAAAAAAAGCCTTAATCTCTTTGAAAAAAAAGAACTTATCCCTGTCACCCAAACGCCCGTACTCTCGATTTGCACGGGTGAGGACTCTGAAACACGGGCAAGTCAGCCGAATCACCTTTCCCATCAGGAGCACGAACATGCAGCGCTTCAACCGTCGGCAGTTTCTTTCGGATGTGGGACGAGGCATGCTGATCGCCGGCATTGGTCCGGGTCTGGCCCTGGACCTGGGGCTGGCCGATGCCCAGGCTGCGGACGTTCCCGATCGGCTGACCTTCGGCAAGCTGGAGCCGCTGGTTTGCTTGCTGCAAGAAACGGCGCCGGACAAGCTGCTACCCATCCTGGTCGATAAGCACCGCCAGGGGACCGAGCTGCGCGAATTGGTCGCGGCGGCAGCGCTGGCCAATGCGCGGACCTTCGGCGGCGAGGACTACATCGGCTTCCACACGGCCATGGCCCTGTCGCCGGCGTTCCAGATGTCGAAGGAACTGCCCGAGGAGCGCAAGGCACTGCCGGTGCTCAAAGTGCTCTATCGCAACACCAAGCGCTTGCAAGATCGAGGCGGCCGCAAGAACGAGGTGCTGCACCCGGTGGCGTCCGCCAAGCCGCCCGAAGGCAAGACGGCCGGCCAGGCGATTCTCGACGCCGTGCGGCGCAAGGACGTCAACGCCGCCGAGCAGACCTTCGCGGGCGTGGCCGCCCAGTCGGCGGATGACGCTTTCAACGAGCTGATGGTTGCCGTCATGGACGGCCAGGACGTGCATCGCATCGTACTGCCCTATCGCGCCTGGGACCTGCTGGACCTGGTGGGCAAGGAGAATGCACATACGATGCTGCGGCAGTCGGTGCGTTTCTGCGTCAAATCGGAGAACCCGCGCTACAGCGGCTATTTCACCAAGTCGCGGGAATTACTGCCCAAGCTGCTGGATCAGTACAAGTTGCTCGGCAAGTCTTTCGGCGACAAGCCGGCCGAGGATGCCTGGGTGGAAAAGCTGGCCACCACGATCTTCAAAGGACCGCCGGAGCAGGCGTCCGAAGCGGTGGCCGCCGCCCTGGCCGAAG
>JAGVLI010000382.1 GCA_020054355.1 Planctomycetales bacterium
CGAAAAGGGGTCGGGACTCGTTGTGCGAAGCACCTTGCGGGCCGTTCCGGCAACGAGTCCCGACCCCTTTTCGCACAGCCGCTGAGCGGAGCACGATTGCAGCGGTCCGTCCGTATCGCCGTTACTCTTTGGGAGGAGCGTGACTCATGCCCATCCCGGCTCAACGTGTCACCCAGTTCGACCAGGTGCGCAACTTCGGCCGCTTCGGCGATGCCTTCGACGTGCCGCCGCTGACCGACGTGCAGACCCGCTCGTACGACCGCTTCCTGCAGCTCGACGTGCCGACCGACAAGCGCACGCCGACCGGACTGGAAGGCGTGCTGCGGGAAATTTTCCCCATCGAGAGCTACGACAAGAGCATCAGCCTGGAGTACATCAAGTACGAGTTGGGCAAGCCGCGCTACGATCCCGACGAATGCCGGCAGCTGCGCCTGACCTACGGCCGGCCCTTCCGCGTCTGGCTGCGCCTCAACAAGGAACAGCCCGTCGAGGAGGAAGTCTACCTGGGCGACATGCCCATCATGATCGGCGGCGGCGAGTTCATCATCAACGGCGCCGAGCGCGTGGTCGTCAGCCAGCTGCACCGCTCGCCGGGCGTCGATTTCGTCGTCGAGACCGAGGCCAGCGAGCGCCGGCTGCACAGCTGCCGGATTATCCCCGAACGCGGCAGCTGGATCGAGATCAACGTCACCAAGAAGGAGACGCTCGGCGTCCGTATCGATCAGTCGGGCAAGTTCTCGGCCATGACGCTGCTGCGCGCCATCGACCCAGCCTATTCCAGCAACGCCGATATCCTCCGCGCCTTCCATCCGACCGAGGAAGTCAAGGTCAAGCCGGACAGCCGCGCCAAGCTCGAAGGCGCGATCGCCGCCGACGACGTCATCGACCCGGAAACCGGCGAGGTCTACCTCGAAAGCATGGACACTTTCACCAAGGAGAAGGTGGACCAGCTGCTGACCACCTCGGTGAAGGAAGTCAGCATCCTGAGCAAGATGAAGGATGAGCTGATCCGCAATTCCCTGAAGGAAGACGTGAACGGTTATGGCAGCAACGAGCCGTCGCACGAGGCGGCGCTGCTGAAGATCTACCAGCGGCTGCGGCCCGGCAACCCGCCCCAGCTGGAGAAGGCCAAAGAGCTGTTCCGCGAGAAGTTCCAGGACCCCAACCGCTACCGGCTGGGCAAGGTCGGCCGCTTCCGCATCAACCGCAAGTTCGATCAGCGCGTGCCGGAAACCGAGATGGTCCTGCAATCGGTGGACTATCTCAACGCCATTCGCTACGTCTTGAACCTGCGCGGCGGCGAAGGCATCGTGGACGACATCGACCACCTCGGCAACCGCCGGCTGCGCACCATCGACGAGCTGGCCGCTGACGAGCTGCGCAAGGGCTTCCTCAAGCTGCGCCGCACCGTCCAGGAGCGCATGTCGATCCGCGACCAGCAGGACATGACCCCGCGCTCGCTCATCAACCCCAAGAGCGTCTAGGCGGCCATCGAGTACTTCTTCGGCCGGGGCGAGCTGAGCCAGGTGGTCGATCAGACCAATCCTTTGGCCCAGCTGACGCACGAGCGCCGGCTCAGCGCACTCGGGCCGGGCGGCTTGAATCGCAAGCGCGCGGGCTTCGAGGTGCGCGACGTGCACATCTCGCACTACGGCCGGATTTGCCCGATCGAGACGCCCGAAGGCACCAACATCGGCCTGATTTCCAGCCTGTCGATCTACGCGGGCGTGGACGATTACGGCTTCCTGATCACGCCGTACCGCGAGATCGCCAAGCGGAAGCTGACCGAGAAGGTCGCCTGGCTGCGCGCCGACGAGGAAGCCCAGGTTTACCTGGCGCCCGCCGATACCTCCACCGAGCACGGCAAGATCAACCAGGACCGGGTAATCGCCCGCTTCGGCGGCGACTTTTCCCTCATCAGCTCCGACCAGGTGCAGTACATCGACATCGCGCCCAAGCAGATGGTCGGCGTCTCCGCCGGGCTGATTCCGTTCCTGGAGCACGACGACGCCAACCGCGCGCTGATGGGTTCCAACATGCAGCGCCAGGCGGTGCCGTTGCTGCTGACCGAGCCGCCGCTGGTGGCCACCGGCCTGGAGCGCGAAGTCGCCAAGAACAGCGGCATGGTGGTCAAGGCCGAGAAGGCCGGCACCATCACCTACGTGGACGCCGAACGCATCAAGGTGGACGAGCGCGAATACAAGCTGCGCAAGTACGTCGGCCTCAACGAACGGACCTGCCTGAACCAGAAGCCGCTGGTCAAGATGAACCAGAAGGTGAAGAAGGGCCAGATCATGGCCGACGGCGCCGCCACCTACAAGGGTGAGCTGTCGCTGGGCCGTAACGTGCTGGTCGCCTTCATGGCCTGGGACGGTTACAACTTCGAGGATGCGATCATCATCAGCGAGAAGCTGGTGAAAGAGGACACCTACACCTCGATCCACATCGAGGAGTTCGAGATCGAAATCCGCGAGACCAAGCTCGGCAAGGAAGAGTTCACGCGCGACATCCCCAACGTCTCGCCGCGAGCGTTGGGCAACCTCGACGAGCACGGCGTGGTCCGGGTCGGCACCTTCGTCCGGCCCGGCGACATCCTGGTGGGCAAGGTTTCGCCCAAATCGCGCAGCGAGCTGACCCCGGAGGAAAAGCTGCTGCACGCCATCTTCGGCCGGGCCGGCGAGGACGTGAAGAACGACAGCCTGGAAGTGCCCTCCGGCGTCGAAGGCATCGTCATCCACACCCAGCGCTTCAGCCGCCGCGCCAGCATGTCCGAGGAGGAACGCAAGGCGTTCGACAAGGAGCAAAAGGACGTTGAAGCGACCTATGCCAGGATGATCGCCGATCAGTTCCGCGCGCTGATCGCCGAGCTGGGCACGGTGCTCGACAAGAAGGACCTCAAGGACCCGGTGTCCGGCAAGCTCTTCGCCTCCGACAAGGACGACAAGGTGACGGCCGAGCAGGCGGTGGCCTTCGTCGGCACGGCCCCGAACGCCGGCCTGAAGGGGCTGGACGTCCGCAGTCCCGAAAAACTGAAGCAAAGCAACGAGATCGTGGAAAAGCACGGCGAACGCCTGCTGGTGCTGATCGACGAGCGCGAGCACAAGCTGAACTCGCTGAAGCGCGGCGACGAGCTGCCCAGCGGCGTGCAGCAGATGGTCAAGGTTTACGTGGCCACCAAGCGCGTCATCTCGGTCGGCGACAAGATGGCGGGCCGGCACGGCAACAAGGGCGTCATCTCCAAGGTGCTGAACGAGGAAGACATGCCCTTCCTGGCCGACGGCACCCCGGTGGACATCCTGCTCAACCCGCTGGGCGTGCCCAGCCGCATGAACGTGGGCCAAATTCTCGAAACGCACCTGGGCTGGGCGGCGAAGAAGCTCGGCTTCCAGGCCATCACGCCGGTCTTCGACGGCGCCACCGAAGAGGAAATCCGCGCTTCCCTCAAGGAAGCGGGCATTCCCGAAAGCGGCAAGAGCTTCCTGTACGACGGCCGTACCGGCGAGCGCTTCGAGCAGGCGGTCACGGTCGGCTACATCTACATGCTCAAGCTGCACCATCTGGTGGACGACAAGGTCCACGCCCGTGCCACCGGTCCGTACTCGCTGATCACGCAGCAGCCCTTGGGCGGCAAGGCGCGGTTCGGCGGCCAGCGCTTCGGCGAAATGGAAGTGTGGGCGCTGGAAGCCTACGGAGCGGCTTACATCCTGCAAGAGCTGCTCACGGTCAAGTCGGACGACGTGGAAGGCCGGACCAAAATTTACGAATCGATGGTCAAGGGCGAGAACACGCTGGAAGCCGGCACGCCCGCCAGCTTCGACGTGCTGACGAATGAGATTCGTGGTTTGGGCCTCAACATGCAGCTGGAGAAGAAACGGATTTGAGGTCGCGACCGCACGGAAGCCCTCATGAACCCATTCTGGCCACCCACGGCGGTCTGTTCGGCCGCCGAGGTGGCTGCGGTGGAACGCGATCTGGCAATCGACCCCAATAACGTTGGCATCGGCGTCATCGACTTGGCGAGCGGGCAAATACGCCTCTTCAGCTATGATGAAACAGACGCCTTCAGCCTGGCGCATCGCCAGATGCAGGCAGCCGCGGGTCACGAAGCGGCTGCCGTCATGGCCGGCATGGCGATGGCCGCAGCGCGAGGATTCGTGCTCGGAAAGGTGGGCGGTAGCTGGCATGTGTTCAATCAGTCCCACCTCAATCGTCCGGACGGTCAGAGCAACAGCATGCGCATGGCCGTCCAAACGTTTGACGCGATAGTGTCCGCCCTGCAACAGGCAGGAGTCGCGAATCCCGTGTGCCATTGAACGAGCCGAGGACGCCATGAACACCACGAACACGAAGACAGCCGCCGTCCCGGAAATGCAGTCCGCCCTGTGGGGCGTGGCGCTGTCGCTCGATGCCTTCGTGGTCAACGGCATATCGCTGGGAGTGATTCAAAGCATCTGCTTTCCGGGATTTCTGGCAAAAGTTGCCGGCAACCTGACCCGCGATCTGGACGATCTGGAAGCGCATGCGGTCAGCCAGGGTCCGGCAGGCACGGGAGCCGCACTGTTGAAGGCGCTCCGGGCGAACTGCAGCGAGTTGGTTCGGTTGGTGAGCGAGTTGGGGGAATTCCGAACGCTGCCTCTCCCGCAGCTGCGCTCCGCCGTCAACCAGGTGCGGGACGCGCGGGAGGAATGCGTGCAAGCAATCCGGGAGCTGGAAGCGCATTGGGGGACCGCGGAGAAATTCCACCAGGCACGCCCGGCGCAGGCTGCCCAAGCCGTGAACGACTTTCTCGTCAACTTGGAGCAAACCTTCGCGGACGAGCGGGCTGCCGCCAACGCCGCGAACGAAGCACAACCGTTGCGATAGCAGCATGCAAGGCCCGGCCGCAACGGCCGTGAGCCTCACACGATCAACTGTTCAACCCTGAAATCGGGGAGACTGCATATGAGCACCGGTGAAGTCAATTACGATCGCATCAACGACTACGGCGCGGTCCGGATCAGCCTGGCCAGCCCTCACGATATCCGCAGCTGGTCGTTCGGCGAGGTCAAGAAGCCGGAGACGATCAATTACCGTACCTACCGTCCGGAGAAGGACGGCCTGTTCTGCGAGCGCATCTTCGGCCCGGAAAAGGACTGGGAGTGCGCCTGCGGCAAATACCGCGGCATGAAGTACAAGGGGATGATCTGCGACCGCTGCGGCGTCAAGGTCACGCACTCGCGTGTCCGCCGCAAGCGCATGGGCCACATCGAGCTGGCAGCGCCCGTAGTCCACATCTGGTTCTTCAAGGCCATGCCCAGCCGGCTGGGCACGTTGCTCGATATGAAGACCACCAGCCTGGAAAAGATCATTTACTTTCAGGACTACGTCGTCACCAACCCAGCCGAGACGCCGCTCAAGGAAAAGCAGCTGCTGACCGAGGAAGACTATCGCAAGGCCCGCGAAGCCTACGGCGAATCGTTCGAGGCCGACATGGGCGCGGAGGCCGTCAAGAAGCTGCTCGAACGGCTCAACCTGGTGGACCTGTCGAAGTTCCTGCGCGACGAATTGCACAAGCTCAACCAGAAGGAAAAGCCCTCCAAGCAGAAGCAGCGCGACCTGGTCAAGCGCCTCAAGGTCGTTGAATCCCTGCGCGACAGCGCCAACAAGTGCGAATGGATGGTCCTGGAGTGCATCCCGGTCATCCCGCCCGACCTGCGCCCGCTGGTGCTGCTCGACAGCGGCAACTTCGCCACCTCCGACCTCAACGACCTCTACCGGCGCATCATCAACCGCAACAACCGGCTCAAGAAGCTGGTCGATCTGAACGCGCCCGAGGTCATCATCCGCAACGAAAAGCGCATGTTGCAGCAGTCGGTCGATGCCCTGTTCGACAACAACCGCTGCAAGCGCCCCGTGCTCGGCTCCAGCAACCGGCCGCTCAAGTCGCTGACCGACATGATCAAGGGCAAGCAGGGCCGCTTCCGCGAGAACCTGCTCGGCAAGCGCGTCGATTACTCGGCCCGCTCCGTCATCGTCGTCGGCCCGGAGCTGCGCCTGCACCAGTGCGGCTTGCCCAAGAAGATCGCGCTCGAACTCTTCCAGCCGTTCATCATCCGCCGGCTCAAGGAACTGGGCCACGCCGACACCATCAAGTCGGCCAAGAAGATGCTCGAACGCAAGGACGAGCAGGTCTGGGACATCCTGGAAGAAGTCATCAAGAACCATCCGGTGCTGCTCAACCGGGCGCCGACCCTGCACCGCATGGGCATCCAGGCGTTCGAGCCGGTGCTGATCGAAGGCAACGCCATCCGCATCCACCCGCTGGTGTGCAAGGGCTTCAACGCCGACTTCGACGGCGACCAGATGGCCGTCCACCTGCCGCTGTCCATCGAGGCCCAGGTCGAAGCGACCGTGCTGATGATGTCCACCAACAACATCTTCAGCCCGGCCAACGGCCAGCCGATCATCACGCCCAGCCAGGACATCGTCATGGGCTGCTACTACCTCACCGCGGTCCGCGGCGAGCTGGGCGACGCCGCCGAGGTGGGCGAAGGGGCCATCTTCTTCGACAAGAAGGACCCCTACCGGATGCCCTGCTTCACCAGCCCGGCCGAGGTCTTCCTCGCCTTCGCCCAGAAGAAAGTCGGCGTCCACGCCCGCATCAAGGTCAAGCTGCCGATCGAGAAGAAGGTCATCGGCGAAGTCCGCTACGAGAAGGACCGCGTCAAGGTCGAGGAGATTCCCCGCGCCGCCGACAACCTGGTGACGACCACGGTCGGCCGGGTGACCTTCAACGACATCCTCAACCCGAAGATGGCGTTCTACGATCTGCCGCTGTCCGGCAAGCACCTGAGCCGCATCATCGCCGACTGCTACCTGGTGCTCGGCCGGCGCGAGACCATCGACCTGCTCGACCGCATGAAGGAGCTGGGCTTCCGCGAATCGACCCGCAGCGGCCTGAGCTTCGCCACCGACGACCTGAAGACGCCGACCATCAAGGAATCGGTCATCAAGGAGACGGAAAAGGAAGTCGAGAAGGTCCAGAAGCAGTACCAGCGCGGCATCATCACCGACCTGGAGCGCTACAACAAGATCATCGATCTCTGGACGCATGCCCGCGACCAGATCACCCGGCAGATGATGCACGACTTGCAGCACGACGTCCGCGAGGGCAAGCCGTACCTCAACCCGATCTTCCTGATGGCCCACTCCGGCGCCCGCGGCGGCGTCGAGCAGATCCGCCAGCTGGCCGGCATGCGCGGCCTGATGGCCAAGCCGTCCGGGCAGATCATCGAGACGCCGATCAAGGCGAACTTCCGCGAAGGCTTGAGCGTGCTGGAATACTTCAGCTCGACGCACGGCGCCCGCAAGGGCCTGGCCGACACGGCGCTGAAGACCGCCGACTCCGGCTACCTGACCCGCAAGCTGGCCGACGTGGCCCAGAACGTGGTCATCACCCTGCACGACTGCGAAACCACGCAGGGCATCACCAAGGGCGTTGTCTACAAGGGTGAGGAAATCGAACGCTCGCTGTCGGAGTCCATTCGCGGGCGGGTCAGCCGCAACAACATCTCCACGATCACCGGCGAAACGATCGTGCGCGAAAACGAAATGATCACCTGGGACCAGGCGCGCAAGATCGAAGCCCTGGGTCTGGACAAGATCATCGTCCGCAGCCCCATGACCTGCCAGGCGGCACTCGGCGTCTGCCGGCTGTGCAACGGCATGGACCTGTCCACCGGCGCCTTGGTGGAAGAGGGCATGGCGGTCGGCATCATCGCCGCCCAGTCGATCGGCGAGCCGGGCACGCAGCTGACCATGCGTACCTTCCATATCGGCGGCGTCGCCCGCCGGGCCATCGAGGACAGCGAGATCAAGTCCAAGAAGGCAGGCACGATCAAGCTGGAACGCATCTCGGCGGTCGTCAACGACCAGGGACAGCGCGTCGCGTTGACGCGCAACGGCGAGATGTCGATTCTCGGCCCCAAGGATCGCGTGCTGGAGCAGTTTTCCATTCCCAACGGCGCCGTCTTGCTCGTGGAGGACGGGCAGCAGGTGCAGCCGGGCCACGTGCTCTGCAAATGGGATCCGCACATGGTGCCGATCATCGCCGAAGTCGGCGGCAAGATCCGCTTCGACGAAATCGAGGAAGGCGATACCCTGCGCAAGGAACGCGACCTGTCCACCGGCCTCGAACGCTGGGTCATCATGGAGCACAAGGGCGACCTGCACCCGCAGATCGTCATCGAGGACGACCGCGGCCAGAGCCTGGCGTTCTACTACGTGCCGGAAAAGGCCTACCTGGAAGTCCGGCCCGGCCAGAAGGTGTCGGCCGGCACCATGGTGGCCAAGACGCCGCGCGAAGTCGGCGGCACCCAGGACATCACCGGCGGTCTGCCGCGCGTC
>JAGVLI010000804.1 GCA_020054355.1 Planctomycetales bacterium
CCTGCTGGCTGAAGCGGTCCATCGCCTCGACCTGCCCGCTGCGGTCGGAATCGCGCCGCAGCCGGTCGAAGGCGGTCAGCAGTTCCTTGCGGTCGCCGAACTGTTCGAGCGACAGCCCCTGGGGCAATTCAAAGTTGGGCACCTTGAACGGGCCGGGATTGGCCGGGTCCGCGCCGGTTTCAAACGCCTTGTGCGCTACGCCGAGATAGGCCGAGCCGGTGCCCGGGACGTTGCGGGGCACCATTACATAGCTGGGCATGTGCGGCGTCAGGTGGCCGAGTTGCTTCGAAACGATCGAGCCGCAGCTCGGCATCCGGTTTTCATCGGGGTTCGGCCCCGGCGGATAGCCGGTGAAGCACGTCTGGTCGCCGGTGGAATGGCCGGCATCGTTATGGTGCAAGCTGCGGATGATCGCCCACTTGTCCATCATCTTGGCGGACAGCGGCAGCAAGTCGCTGAGGATGATGCCCGGCACATTGGTCTGGCTGACGCCGAACTCGCCGCGAATGTCGGCGGGCGCATCGGGCTTGGGGTCCCACATGTCGTGATGGCTGGGACCGCCGCGCATCCACAGGATAATGACCGAATTCAAGCGCTTGTTCGTGCCGGCCGCCGCTTCGACGCGCAGCAGGTCGGACAGGCTCAGGCCGGCAGCGCCGAGCAGTCCCGCTTTGAGAAAGCCGCGACGGCTGGTCTGCAAGCTGCGGCGGAAATCGATACATCCGATGCGAGTACCCCCCCGGTTACTCATGGTCGGAATCTCCTCTGAGGAAGGAAGGCAGGTCAGGCAAGGCGGGCTTTACGGCGCGACAGGTTGGCAGGTCCGCGTCGTGATGTCGGATTATCATACCATGAGGCGGCCGTCGGTCAATCACTTGTCGGAATTTACCGTTTCGCCAAAAACCGCTGCCCCTCGTTCCCACGCTCGGCGTGGGAACGCACTGCCGCGACGCTCCGCGTCGCGGCCCGGAACTGTGGGGAATTAGGGCGCACGCCGAGAGCGCCGCAGAGCGGCGAGGCCGTGCGTTCCCACGCCGAGCGTGGGAACGAGATTCAACTAAGCGCTGCCTGCGGCTTCGCACCAACTGTAACAAGCGCGCAAGTTCGCAACCGCCCCTCGTTTCATGCGCGTCCATCGGCACGGGACGAGGTAGACTCACGTCACGGATTCCTTTCCCTTTCCAGGAGAAAGATCATGATGAAACCGCGCGCCGCGCTGGCGGCCCTGTTCCTCGTGCTGATTGCCGTGCCGGATGCCGTGGCCCAGGCGAACAAGCCCGCGAGCGCCGAACTGCCCGTGACGCGCGTCGTGCTGTTCAACAGCGGCGTCGGCTACTTCCAGCGCGAAGGTCACGTCGAGGGCAACGCCCGCATCGACCTGCAATTCTCGATCGGCTCCATCAACGACCTGCTGAAAAGCCTGGTGCTGCAAGACCTGAACGGCGGGCAGATCAGCACCGTGCATTACGACAGCAGCAATCCGCCGGAACGGACGCTCAAGAGCTTTGCCATCGACTTGACCGGCGATCCGTCGCTGGGCCAGCTGCTCAAGCAGGCGCGCGGCGAAAAGGTTGAAGTCGTGGTCATGCCCGACAAGAACGTCATCAGCGGCGCGGGCGTGACCATGAGCGGCGTCATCGTCGGCGTGCAGCAAAAGATCAAGGACGAAGGCGACAAGGAAGTCGTGGTGGCGGAGCAATTGAATCTCCTCACCGCCGACGGCGTGCGCGGCATTCCCATGAGCCAGGTGCAGCGGTTCAAGTTCCTCAAACCAGAGCTGGACCAGGAATTCCGCAAGGCGCTGGAAGTGCTGGCCAACAGCCGGGACACGGAGCGCAAGCGGGTCAGCCTGAATTTTCTCGGCCAGGGACGCCGGCAGGTGAAGGTCGGTTACGTCACGGAAAATCCGATGTGGAAGCCGAGCTACCGGTTGGCGCTGGAAAAGGACAAGGTGCTGCTGCAAGGCTGGGCCATTGTCGAGAACACCACGGATGAAGACTGGAAGGACATTCGCCTCGGCCTGGTCGCCGGCCGGCCGATCACGTTTCAGATGGACCTCTACGAACCGCTCTACGTGCCGCGCCCGGTGGTCGAGCCGGAGATCTTCGCTTCGCTGCGGCCGCCGACCTATCAGGGCAACCTGGGACAGCAAGCGGTGCCACAGGTATCCGGACTGGGCGGCATTGGCGGAATTTCGGGATCAGTGTCTCAGCAGGCCCTGCAGCAGTCGATCAACAGTCAAGGCTTCCCACCGAGCTTGATGGCTGGCTTAACCCCTGCGCCGGCGGCCAATCTGCTTCCGATCGTGTCGCAGGACCGCGTCAAAGACGTGAAAGAAGTCATCAAGCGCCTGGATATGAGCAAGGACGGCGTCAAGCTCGACGGGGTCTCGTCGCAGGCGGTCGCCATCGACCTGGGCAACTACTTCCAGTATCTGATCGAGCAGCCCGTATCGCTGCCCCGACAGAAGTCGGCGATGATCCCCATCGTCAATCAGGAAGTGAAAGGCGAGCGCGTCTCGATCTTCAACGTCCACGTTCACAGCAAGCATCCGTTGCACGGCTTGCGCTTCAAGAACGCGACGGCGTTGCACCTGATGCAAGGCCCGGTGACGATCTTCGATGAAGGCAACTACGCCGGCGACAGCCAAGTCGGCGACCTCAAGCCCAATGAGACGCGCTACCTGAGCTATGCCATCGACCTGGGCAGCGAAGTGCTGGCCGAGTCGAAGCACGCGCCGGAATCGCTGCTGGCGGTCAAGATCGTCAAGGGCGTCGTCCATGCCACCAACAAGCACCGTATGACCTCGACTTACACCATCAAGAACCGTTCCGAGCAGGCGCGGAAGATCATCGTCGAGCATCCGTATCGCACCGGCTGGAAGCTGATCGAACCCGCGAAGCCGACGGAGCAAGCCCGCGACGTCTACCGCTTCGAGCAAACGGCCGAGCCGAACAAGCCGCTCAAGCTGGAAGTGGTCGAGGAGCAGGAAGGCGTGACGCGCATCCTGCTGGCAGATGCCAACGACCCGACCTTGCAGCTCTTCATCAAGGCGGGCCAGAGCAGCGCCAAGGTGAAAGCCTCGCTGGAAAAAGCGCTGGAAACGCGCGGCCAGCTGGCCGACACCCGCCGCATGATCCAGAAGGAAGAGCAGGCGGTGAAGGTCATCGAACAGGACCAGACGCGGATGCGGGCCAACATGGAACGGGTGCCGCCGGAGTCCGACGCCTACAAGCGCTATCTCAAGAAGTTCGACGACCAGGAAACCGACATCGAGAAGCGCCGCGAACGGATCACCAAGCTGCAGGAAACCGTCGAGAGCCAGACGCAAACGCTGGCGGAGTTCCTGCAAGCGCTGAGCGTCGATTAATCCGCTCGAAAACCCCCGCGAAGCGGACGGGCTTGGCCGTTTCTCCGGAAGCGGCCAGGCCCGTTTTCTTGGTTGCCATGCCGAGCGCGATTCGCAGAATGAGACGGCAGGACGATCCACGCGCCCGCACAGCGTCGCGAACCGCCTGCGGGGAGCGCAAGGTCGCAGGCCTGAAAACAACCTCGTTGGCCGATGCGGCGAAGGAATTAGAGAATCGGAAAGAATCAGGCACTCGTGCTTTTTTCACTTGATTTCCAGGTAAAACCGTTCGATAATACTAATACTTCTTACCCGGCTGACCCGCCGCAAGGCCTCAGTCGGGTTATTTCTTTTTTGGACTCCGCATGCCCGTCGAACCAGCCGTCAAGCGTACCATCGCCTTCGTCGATGGGCAAAATCTCTTTCACAATGTTCGCGGCGTTTTCGGCTATACTTTCCCAAATTACGACGTGCAAAAACTGGCCGCTGCCGTTTGCATGGCTCGTGGATGGACGCTGGAAAAGGTGCAATTCTACACGGGCGTGCCCACGCCGACGGACAATGCCTTCTGGCACGGCTTCTGGTCGAACAAGCTGGCCATGATGGGGCGTCGTGGGGTTGCAGTGTACAGCAGGCAACTGGTCTATCGCAACAAGACCATCCAGGTCCCAGGCTTCGGCCCGTACACGTTTCTGGCCGGTGAGGAAAAGGGCATCGACGTGCGGCTCGCCCTCGATGCGTTGGATGCGGCGCACCAGAAACAATTTGACGTGGCGTTGATCTTCAGCCAGGACCAAGACCTCAGCGAACTAGCAGCGCTCATCCGACAGGTCGCTGGGTTTCAGAATCGCTGGATCAAGATCGCCAGTGCATTCCCCGACGGCCCTGGCGCCATCAATCGGCGGGGCATCAATCGCACCGATTGGTGCCCAATCGACAAGCCGGCTTACGATGCCTGCATCGACCCGCGCGATTACCGCCCCACGCCATAGTCACTGGAATCCCACTTCACGGTTCGCCAGGAGATGCCACCTGTGACCAGCCTCATCGGCCAGCCGCTCGACGCACTCGATACCCCGCAACTGCTCATCGACCTCGATCTCGTCGATATCAACCTGAAGAAGCTCTTCGCCGCTTGCAAGGAGCGCCAGGTCGCTTGCCGGGTGCATTTCAAATCGCTCAAGTGCGGCGGGCTGGCGCGGTACATCGCAGCGCGGGGCGGCGACGGCTTCCTCTGCGCCAAGCTGTGCGAGGCCGAAGTGCTGGCCGACGCGGGCTTGACCGATCTCTACATCGCCAACCAGCTGGTCGGGCCGATCAAGCTGAAACGCCTGGCGGAGCTGGCGAAGCGGGCGAAAATGCGCGTCTGCGTCGATGACCCGGACAACATCGAACAGATGGGCCGAGCCGCCCAGGCCGCCGGCGCCACCATCGGCGTCCTGGTCGAAGTCGATGTTGGGATGAGCCGCTGCGGCGTGGCTCCCGGAGCGGCGGCACTCGCACTCGCCCGCAAGATTCAGCAGACTCCGGGTCTGCGTTTCGTCGGCTTGCAAGGCTACGACGGGCACATCCAGATGCTGCCCGACGCCGCCGAGCGCCGGACCAAGTGCCTGGAAGGGCTGGAAGGGCTGATCGGCACCCGCCGCCTGATCGAGCAGGCAGGCATTCCGGTGGAAGTCGTCACCGGCGCGGGCACCGGCACCTGGGAGTTCGTCAGTTCCTTTCCGGGCATGACCGAGATTCAGCCCGGCTCGTTCGTGCTGATGGACTGCGCTTATCACACCGTCCGTCCGGAGTTCGGCTGTTCGCTGTCGATCCTGGCCACGGTCATCAGCCGCCACGCGGGGCACTATGTCCTGGATGCCGGCAGCAAGGCCATCTCGAAGGACTTTGGCATGCCGGTCATCAAGGACCGGCCGGAGGAGAAGGTCCACAGGTTGTCGGAGGAGCACACGCGCGTGGAAGTTGAGGGCGAGGGCATCAAGGTGGGCGACCGCCGGGAGGTGTTGCCGGCGCACTGCTGCGCCACGATGAACCTACATCGCACCTGTCTGGGCGTGCGCGGCGGGAAAGTCGAGACCGTGTGGCCGATTGAAGCGAGCGGGCGGTACGACTAAGCAGCTGCGGAGTACGATTGACACAAGCCCGCCGCGCAAGCAAGGGTTGGGAAAAC
>JAGVLI010000712.1 GCA_020054355.1 Planctomycetales bacterium
CGGCCGACGGGGAGGGGACACCCCGTCGGGCCTCAGGCACCGCCGGCGCGGACCGTGCTCACGGCGGCAGCGGCAAAAACAGCCAGGGTACAGACGGCGAACCGGAGCGCTTCCTTGCGCATGACGAATTGTCCTTGTGACGGACCCCGGCCCCGACAGGCGTGGCAGGCCGAAGTGCTGAATTGAGAGATGTGCCCGGCGAGCTCCGACGCGCATCCTTGCGTCGGAAAAGTGTTCGCCTCAAGCGGGCGGCTTCATAGCAGAGGCTTCCGGAAGCGTGAAGATCAGATTCGCGGAACGCGGGGAAAATGCACAACTTACAAGCGGCGCTTCGTATTTACAATTTACTTGGTGCGCCGCTCGCCGTGGGTCACGATTCCAATCGTGACAACCCTGGGAGATTATCACGATTGGAATCGTGACCCACGGCAAACAGTGCTTAGCGGGCCAGGTGAGCGCTTGCCCGCGTTCTGGTGTTTTCCAAGGTGAGTCCGGCTGGCTGCCGGACTCACTTTTTTGTGCGCCCGCCTCTCTACCGAAGGATCACCATGCGCATCTCATCGTTGCTCCTCGTCTCAGTTCTCTGGCTGTCCGCTCCCTCGGCCCAGGCCCAGGAACAGCGGCCCAATGTGCTCTGGATCACCTGCGAGGACATCAGCCCGCATGTCGGCTGCTATGGCGACCCCTACGCGGTCACTCCGAACATCGATAAGCTGGCCACGCAGGGTGTGCGCTACACGAATGCCTTCGCGCCCATCGGCGTTTGCGCGCCGTCGCGGTCCACGCTGATTACCGGCATGTGGGCTTGCTCCATCGGTTCGCACCACATGCGTTGCCAGGTAAAACTGCCCGATGACGTGAAGTGCTTCCCCGAATATCTGCGCCAGGCGGGCTACTACTGCACCAACAACGTCAAGACCGATTACAACTTCGCGCAGCCGGCCTCGGCTTGGGATGAATCGAGTGGCAAGGCCCACTGGAAGAACCGCAGGGCGGGTCAGCCGTTCTTCAGCGTCTTCAACTTCACGAGTTGCCACGAAAGCCAGATTCGCTTGCCCGAAGCCGAGTACCAGAAGCGGACGGCGCAATTCACCGACAAGGAACGGCACGATCCGGCGAAAGCTCACATTCCGCCGTACCATCCCGATACTCCCGAAGTGCGCAAGGACTGGGCGCGCTATGCCGACATGATTACCTACATGGACAAGCAGGTCGGCGACGTGTTGCAGCAACTCGACAAGGACGGCCTGGCGGAAGATACCATCGTCTTCTATTTCTCCGATCACGGCGCGGGCATGCCGCGCAGCAAACGCTGGCTCTACGATTCCAGCCTGAAGGTGCCCTGCATCGTTCGGTTCCCGAAGAAGTACGAAGCGCTAGCGCCGGGAAAACCGGGCACGACCACGGACCGGCTGGTCACGTTCGCCGATTTCGGGCCAACGGTGCTGAGCCTGGTGGCGCTGAAAACGCCGCCGGCGATGCAGGGCCAGCCCTTTCTCGGCAAGCACGCAGCCAAGCCGCGCGAGTACGTTTACGGCTTTCGCGACCGCATGGACGACCGCTACGACATGATCCGTGCCGCGCGCGATCAACGCTTCAAGTACATCCGCAACTATCACCCCGAAAAGCCCTGGTTCCACGATCAGTTCATCTCGTACATGTACGAGATGCCGACCATGAAAGTCTGGCAACGGCTCGCGGACGAAGGCAAGCTGACGGGGCCGCCGGCCATCTTCATGGCCAAGACCCGGCCGATGGAAGAACTGTACGACACCCAGGCCGACCCGCACGAGATCAGGAACCTGGCCGGTCTGCCCGAACACAAGGCGACGCTCGAAAAGCTGCGCGCCGCTTGCCGGACCTGGCAGAAAGACATCATCGACCTGGGCTTGCTGCCCGAATCCGACCTGCGCTCCCGCTTCGGCAAGACCCCCGAATACACTGCCGTGCGCCTGGACCCGAAGGCGTATCCCCTGGAACGCATCGCGGCGGCGGCGGACCTGGCCAACCGCATGGACGCCGCACTGCAGCCGCAGCTCATCGACTTGCTGAAAGACCAGGACGTGGCCGTGCGCTGGTGGGGCACGGTCGGACTCGGCTCGCTGGGTGGACGAAAGCTTGCCGACGAGAAGGCTGCCGTGGAGGCGTTGCGCAAAGCGCTGTCCGATCCGTCGGCCACGGTGCGCGTGGGCGCTGCCGATGCGCTGTGTCGGCTCAATCAATTCGACGAAGCGGTGCCGGTGCTCGGCAAGGCGCTGGCCGACGGCAACGAGTGGCTTCGTCTGGAAGCGGTCAACGTGCTGGATCGCATCGACGAGAAGGCCCGGCCGGTGCTGGAGGCGATCCAGCAAGCCAAGGGCGACAAGAATCAGTACGTGGTGCGCGTCGTCGAGCATACGCTGAAGGACCTGAAGTAATGCCGCTTGCGGCTTCGCAAAAAAAGAACCCCGCCCGCCGGATCGAACCCAGCAGGCGGGGTGAGGCGACAGCCGGCATTTGCCGTGGCGACAGGTTTCCAACCTGTCCGACAGGTTGAAAACCTGTCGCCACGGCGAACGCCAGCTGACAGCGGTTACTTCTTCGCGACGAACAGCGTCTCGATCTCCTTGTCACTCAGCTGCTCCTTGCCGTCGTTGGTGTCGATCACCAGGTTGGTGCCGTTCGGCGTCACCCAGACCAGGTGGTTGCCCAGCTTGAAGACGTCCTTCACTTCCGGCTTCTGTTCCAGAATCTTGAAGTAGGCGTCGCTCTGAGCGCGAACGGTGACGGTCGGCTTCTTGGCGTCGTAGCCTTCATCGATCCAGACGCCGCCGATTTCCATGCAGTTGCGGTTCGCCACCTGGCGATAGGCCGTCTGCTGCATCCGGGTCTGGGCCTTCAGGCCGTTGTAGTAACCGGACAGGTCCACGCCCTGCTTGTCCTGCTGATTGCCGGCGATGTTGCCCGCGCGGAAGTTGCGGATGGCCTGATCGTAGGAGTCCTTGTTGTTCTTGGCTTCCAGCTGCTGCTTGGTTGCATCGTCCAGCTTGCCATTCGCGGGGGCGTTCTTTTCCGCCGCCTTGAACTGGCCGTCCTGGAAGCCGCCGCGCTGATTGCCGAACTGGTTGAAGATGCGGACGGTACCCGACTCGCCGCCAACACCGCCATTGGCGGTCTGCACGGCCCTCGCCCAGTCATTCACGGTTTGCGTCTTGCCGCCCGCCTGTTGCGGCGCCAGCGCCAGCGGGGCCTTGGCCTTCAGGTCTTCTTCCTTGAGCGGAGCGCTGGCGGTGCGGGAGGCCACCGGCAGCGGGGCGTCCGGCACGATCAGGAAGCTGGTGTACGGCGTGGTGATGCCGTGCTTCTTGGCCAGCTTGGTCACTTCCTCGATCAGTTCCTTCTTCTCGCCGTTGAGGCGAATCTGGTCGAGCAGGTAGCCGACCTTGCGGCGCGCCCACAGGTCTTCCACGAAATTCTTCTCGGCGGTCTTCGCCTGGAAGTCGGTCTCGTAGACGAATTCCTTGGTTTCCATGCCGACCGTGCCGGTCAGCTTGATGGCCACGTGGCCCTTGCCTTCATAACGGCCCAGGACGACCAGCTGATCGCCGTGGAACAGGTCGGGCAGCTCCGGCGGATAGACCTCGGAAATCCGCACGCCCTCGCCCACCGACAGCTTCAGGTTGGCCAGCACGGGGTGATTGATCTTGCCGTGGAAGCTCGACACCTTCACTTCGATGTCTTCTTCCGGACGGACGTAGGTGCTGACCGCCCGGCTGCGTTCGGCGAGCTGATCCAGGAACGCCGCGTTCAGGTCGTGACCGACGCCGAAGGTGAAGATGCGGGTGTTGGTGGTGTTGTGCTTGGCGACGTTGCCGAGAATCTTGTCGGTGTTGGTCTCGCCGATGGTCGGCTTGCCGTCGGTGAAGAAGACGACCGTGAAGGTCCGGCCTTCTTCCTTGCTCTTGAGTTCCAGGGCCGACAGCAGGGCCGAGTTGATGGCGGTGCCGCCGACGGCCTTCAAGCGATCGACCCACTTGCTGGCGTCCTCGATCTGCTCCTTGCTGGCCTTGCTGAGTTCATCGCGGTAGCGGTTGACCGTGGTGGAGAAGTTGATGACGGCGAAGCGATCCGTTTCGGAGAGGTTCGCCAGGCAGTACTTCAGCGCCTTCTTGGCCTGGTCCATGCGGTTGCCTTCGAGCATCGAGCCGGACGTGTCCAGCACGAAGACCATGTCGCGCGGCACCTGCTGCGACTTGGACAGCTCGTGGCGCGGCGAGATCAGCAGCATGAAATGGCCGTCTTCGGTGGAGACCGGCCGGTGCAGCAGCGTGGTCAGGCCCACGTCCTTGCCGCTGGTGGTGTAGAAGAGCTGAAAGTCCTTGTCGAGCATGGCCTGGTTCTTCTCGAACTCGATGGCCGCTTCCTTGTCGTTGGTGCGCTTGATGGTGACGGCATGGGTCGGGCTGTAGATGTTGACGATCGGCGACTGCGACTTCAGCGTCATCTTCAGGCTGAACTCTTCCAGCGTGGCGGTCGCCTTGCCGTCGGTCTTGAGCGGATAGACGTATTCGACGATCTCGTGGTCCTTGCGCGCGACCGAGGTGTAGCTCATCTCCACCTTCTGGTCGGAGTGCGGCAGGATCGGAAAGACCTTCATGCTCAGCAGGTCGGAGCCGATGTACTCCAGCAGGCCGGGGTCCTGGGCCTGGCGGACGATGTCGGTATAAATCTTCTTGGCCTTGGCGGCTTCGAGCAATTCGCCCTGGACCTTCTTGCCGTTGACCCACATGGCGAACTCGCGGACGCTGGCGCCCTTGGGCACCGGGAAGACATAGGTGGCTTCGAGCTGACGGGACGTGTGATTGCGGAACGTCTGCTCGATCTTGGTGATGGCCACCTGATCCTCGATGCCGATGTTGACCTTGTGGTTCAGCATCGCCAGCGGCGGCAGCTTCTTGTCCTCGGGAATCAACAGGCCCTTGCCCTGCGACCAGCCGACGAACGTCAGCAAGAAAAGCAGGGCCAGCAGGTTTCGCTTCATTTGAGTCCCTTTCGTGGAACGAATGGCGGTTCGACGCTTCCGGAATTATGACGTGCGCGGGCGGGATTTCGTTGTAACAGGTCTGTAACAGGCGCGGGGCCGTCAATCCTGGCCGGCTTCCTTCAAGGTGTTGACGGTAATTCGGTGCTCGACTTCCCAGGTGGATTGGGGTTTGGAATTGTCGGGCCTGAAGTTCTGGAACACTACCGGACGAAGCAGCGAACTGCCCACCACCACCACTTGCTTGTCCTTGAGCTGTTCGCCGAGCTTGCGCAAGTCCTTCGTCTTACCGAAATCCAGTTCCCAGCGGGTGCCGCCCTGATACACCTCGCGCTTTCTCAGTCCTAAATCCGGGCCCTGGTTGTCAACGATCCCTTCCTGGTGCGCGGTGATGAAGAAGCCCTTCTCGGTCTGCCGAAGCACGCCGCGGATCTCCACGGGCACCGAAATCTTGACGTAGCTGCCGGCGGCCGGGGCTTCGGCCTTCGGCTCGTCCGCTGCCGATACGGGCAGTGTCAGGGCAACAGCCACGGCGCTGAGAAGCCATCGAAATAACATGCAGCCAGCTCCTTTGAGAATGATTCCGGTCCCGGAAAGCGTGTGATTTCGTCCCAACCTAGCGGTTGGAGAAGTTCTCCCCATTTGCCGAAGGCCGCCCTGCCTTGAAGCCCAGTTCCTCCAGGGCCCATTTCGCCTTGTGCGAGACGGCGGGATGCCGGCTTTGCAGCATGCCGCGCAATACGCCCTCGAAGTCCTTCAGTTCCAGGTAGCGAATCAGGCTGACGGCATAGGCTTGGGTATCGCCATCATCGGCCTGATGCGCCATCTGCTGGACAACCCAGGCCAGCGCCCGCAGGTCGAGGTCGTTGGCCCCCAGGGGCTTGAGCACGACACGCCCGGGCCTGGCGCCATCCCGCCGCTTCAGACAGTGCGCCGAGACCATCTTCTCGATATACATGGCTGCATAGATGCGGACCCTGCCTTCGGGGGACTCCAGCAACGGCACCATCCAGGGAATGACTTCCGGTTCTCCCGTGGCGCAGAGCGTGGACAGGCCGGCGAGTTGCCTTTCCGGGTCTCCCGAGTCCAGGTTATCCAGGGCTTTGGGATAGTCCTTCACGACGCGCTGGAAATCCAGCGCGTGCATGAACTTCTCGTAGTTTTTCCGCAAGTCCGCTTCAACGGGCTTGCCGGGCGGTTGCTGCCCCACGAGCCGGCTGCCGAAGCAGCAGACCAGGGCAAAGACAAAGCCGACGAAGAAGAAGCCTCTGGGGTTCATGGCACAGTCTCGATTGCTGGAAGGGGTCGTAATGAGCCTGCATTCCTTCCGACGAGGCCCACGACGATCTGGATGGTAACTGCCGACGGGAACTTGCCTTGTAAAGGCCTTGGAACGAACTGCCGCGGGGCGGGGCGGCTGGGTTAACGGCGCAACACACCGTAGCCCAAACCAGTGTCGTTGCAGCTCAGCTGAAATTACCCGCGGAGGAGAACTGTCGCCAGCCGGGGACGCTGGGCTGGCTGGACGTGCAGGGCGGAAATCGGGTCGTCCTTACTTCCTGGACGGGCCGCCCGGCTTGCCGAAGTAGTCGATGCGCTTCAACAAGGTGTGGGAGACGGGCAAGCCAAGCTCCTCCAGCGCCCAGTGGGCATTGTGGCTTGTGGCGTGATGACGGCTTTGCAGCATGACGCGCAGGTCCGGCTCGAATTCCTTGAGCCTGAGGAACCGGATCAAGGTGGCGGCGTGGACATGGGTTTCGCCGTCGTCGGGCTGCTTGACCAGCTTGTCCGCGACCCAGGCCAGCGGGCGCAGGTCGATGTTTTTCGGCCCGACCGGCACCAAGCAGCCGTGCTTATTGGGGTCGCGGACCTGGCAGCAAATCGTCGTGACCAATTCCTGGATGCAATGACCGGCCTGCAAGCGGACCACGGGGTCCGAAGAGTCGAGCAGCGGCACCATCCAGGGAATAACCTCTGTTTCCCGCGTACCGCCAAGCGTTGCCAGCCCCGCGATCTGTCTGGAGCGATCCTCGGAGTGCAGGTTGTCGATGGCTTTGGGGTAGTCCTTCACGACCTGCTTGAAATCCAGGGAGTGCATGAACCGTTCGTAGTCTGTTCGCAGGGCCGCTTCCGTCGGTCGTTCGAGCGCCTGCTCGCCCAGGAGCCGGCCGCAGCAACAGCAGACCAGGGTGAAGACAAAGCCAGCGCATGGCCAGAGCTTTACATTCATGGCACAAACTCGATTCCTGGCGTGGACAGAAATTGGTTTCACAACCAATCAGACGATTCGAGCAAGGAATTGGATTGCAGCTGCTGACCTGCAGGGCCATGCCGGTAAAGTGCTGTGCGCCGCGCTCTCCAAGGACGGCAAGCACTTGGCCACCGGCAGGCGGGATTACACCGCGAAAATCTGGGACGTGGAAAAATGTCTGGCTGGCCAGTGAGTGCTCGGAGCCGCCGCGCGCGCCGGGTGCCATGCCCCATGCCCCATACGCTCCAACTTAGGAGACGCAGACCAGTCACTTCCCGATTTCGTCCTGGGAACCAGCGGAGGGTCGGGTGCCATGCTTGGGCGGCGACCGCCTGGGGCCGGCATGGCATCGGTGGCACCGCCCAAGCATGTCGAACTGACAGCCGCACGACATGCTTGGGCGGTGGCACCGACCTCACCTGTTCACCGGCGGTCGCCGCCCAAGCATGGCACCCGCAGCGGTTCAGTTACCGAGGACCAACAGCAGCCTGACGATCAGGGCAAGAAACCACAAGATCGTACCCGCAATTCCCAGGATCTGTCCCGCTCTGGTTAGCCCTTCGCCTGCCGGGTCCATCGCTCCATTAGCTATTGCACGCAAATCTCGAGTGGCCGAGATAGCGGTCATTGGACCCAAAATGAACCCGCAAACAAAAAGGCTCGCGATCCCGGTCCACAAGTGAGTTTGGCCTCGGTGGGGCCGATGACTGCCCAGAAACGAGCGCTCCGACTTCAATGAAAAAAAGTCGTAGCCGCAGTCGCACCGCTGCGCTTCGGGCGGATTGATCATTCCGCATTTCGGGCAGTCCTTGGGCACCGACATGAATTGAATCCTCGCTCGATTATTGTTGATGGAATTGGGATGATACCTTCGGCATTTCAGCGCTGCACCGAAAAAAAAACGTGACTTTATCGATCATCAAGGATGGTGTGGAGCTGCTCGCCGTCCATCCGAGAGCCTCTGTTGGCCAACCTGCTATGCAACCACCCTCGGCGCGCCCGCCGCCGTCTGCGATAATTGCCCCTATGCCACGCATTCACCAGTTGCCGTCTTCCGTCGTCACCAAAATTGCCGCCGGCGAGGTCATCGAACGTCCCGCCAGCGTCGTCAAGGAACTGCTCGAAAACTCCGTCGATGCCGGCAGCACGCGCATCGACGTGGAGGTCGAGCAGGGCGGGGTCGAGTTGCTGCGCATTGCCGATGACGGTTGCGGGATCGTCGCCGACGACTTGCCGTTGGCCTTCGCCAGTCATGCCACCAGCAAGCTGCACTCGGCCGACGACCTGTTCCGCATCGGTACGCTGGGCTTTCGCGGCGAGGCGCTGGCGTCGATCGGCGGGGTCGCCCAGGTGACGTTGCAATCGCGGCCCGCCCAGCAGCCGGAAGGCGCGGAGCTGACCTGTCACGGCGGCGATTTATCCGCGATTCGGCCCTGGAACGGCGCCCAGGGCACGCGTATCGAGGTGCGCCACCTTTTCTACAACACGCCGGTTCGGCGCAAATTCCTGCGGACCACGCCGACTGAACTGGGCCACGTCAGCGAGCAGTTCACGCGCATCGCGCTGTCGCATCCGACCCTTCAGATGACCTTACGGCACAACACCAAGCAGGTGTACGACGTGCCACGTTCGGCGGGCCTGGTGGACCGTATCGGCCTGTTCTTCGGACGGGAATTGCGCGATCAGCTCTACGAGTTGAAGACCGCGGCGGGGCCGGCCAAGCTGACCGGCTTCATCGGCGATCCGGCTTGCGAGCGCGGCAACGCCAAGATGCAGTATTTCTTCCTCAACGGCCGTTGCATCCGCGACCGCACCCTGACCCACGCCCTGCAGGAAGCGTTTCGCGGCTTGCTCATGGTCGGCCGTTATGCGGTGGCGTTCCTGTTCCTGGAGTTGCCGCCCGACGCGGTGGACGTCAACGTGCATCCGACCAAGTCCGAGGTGCGTTTCCGCGACAGCCAGGCGGTCTATCATCTGGTATTCACGTCGATCCGCGAACGGCTGCAACGCCAGAACCTGATGCCGAAGCTGCAGCTTGGGTCGGCAGTGGTCAGTGGCCAGGGGCCAGTGGCCGGAAATCAGACGGCAGGCGGCGGTTTGTTTACCGCGCCGCCTCCCAACTGGTCGCTGCAAGCGCCGCCGATCCAGACCGCGCGGCTGCCGTTCCCTCCCGCGCCACCGGTCGGGTCGCCGCCTGAAGCCATGCCCGTACTGCCCGACGAAACCAATGACGAAGCCAACGGCATTCCTGCCGACGCGCCCCCTCCTGTTCCGACTACTGGCCACTGGCCGCCGGCCACTGGCCACTCACTGCCGGCCACTGCCCACCTGCCCAGCAGCAAGTTCCTGCAGGTCCACGACGCTTATCTGGTGATGGAGACGCCGGAAGGCATGCTGGTCATCGATCAGCACGCCTTGCACGAACGCATCCTCTTCGAGCAGCTGAAACGGCGCATCCGCGAAGGCCAGCTCGAAAAGCAACGGCTGCTGATTCCCGAACCGATCGACCTGAGCGCCGACCACGCGGCCCGGGTGCTCGAACAGCGGGAAGCGCTGGCCGGGCTGGGCCTGGAGGTCGAGGACTTTGGCGGCGGTACGGTGTTGCTGACCAGCTATCCGGCCATCCTGGGCCGGAAGTCGCCGGTGGAAATCCTGCAAGCCGTCGTCGATCACCTGGTCGGCAAGGACAAGGCCCCGAACCGGGAACAGATGCTCAACGACCTGCTGGCGGTCATGGCGTGCCGGGCGGCGGTCAAGGCGGGCGACCGGCTCACGGCGGAGGAAATCGCCGCGCTGATTGCCATGCGGGAGCTGGCGGAAGATTCGCACCATTGTCCGCATGGCCGGCCGACGACGCTGCTCGTCAGCCGGCAGGAGCTGGACCGGCAGTTCCGGCGGACGTGAAAGTCTGTAGGGTCCGCTGTGCGGACCATTCGGCGATTCAAGGTCCGCACAGCGGACCCTACGAATGTTTGTAGGGTCCGCTGTGCGGACCATTCGACGATCCAAGGTCCGCACAGCGGACCCTACGAATGTTTGTGGGGTCCGCTGTGCGGACCAGTCGACGATTCAAGGTCCGCACAGCGGACCCTACGGAAGTCTTGTCCAACGGAAGAACCGCACCATTGTCATTGCTGCTCCGGATCGCGAGAATAGTCGGTGCCCGTGGAGTTCTCTTGCATCCGGAGGACGCACCCATGACCGCCTGCCTGCTGTGCCTCTGCCTGATCGCGGCCCAGACGCCGCCTCCGGGGAATGTTCCGCCAGCGCCCACGCCTTCGGTGTCGCCGGCCGCGCCGCGACCGCTGACCCTCGAAGAATTCGGCGCGACGTTTCAGCCGGTCCCCGGCACCTATGAAGTGCTGTTCCTGCATCCGTGCAGCAAGAAGCCGGTGACGGTCACGTTCACGTTGCCGCCGGGCAACCCCAAGATGAAGGTCGACAAGCGCGAGATCGAGTTCGACTACGGCAAGTTTGAAGTTCGGTTGAGATTCCGCATCTTCGGCCGGGTGGCGGTGGTGACGGAGTGATACATCGTTTAGCCGCGAGCCGGAGGCGAGCGATTC
>JAGVLI010000373.1 GCA_020054355.1 Planctomycetales bacterium
CGCCGCCGAGGGCCGGCGCGACGAGGAGCAGCCGGCCAGGGCAGCGGGCAGGCCGAGGAAGGCGGTCAGGATTTCGCGGCGGGTGAGGGACATTTCTTTTGCCTGTTGTCGTCTTTGCTTGCTTCAGCCGGCCGATTTCGTCAGCGCCGAAATATGTTCCGCCAACCGTTCGATCTGCCGGTGCAGCGTGCGCAATTCTTCCAGCGAATTTACGGGCCGCTCGAATTCAGTGCCGTCGCTGTAGGTGATCTCGTAAATGAAGCCCTCATCCGGCGCCGAGAAATCGAACAGCGGTTTCTTCAGGAACTCGGCGGCCTCGGGGATCGACGCGAAGATCGCGGGCTGGGACCGGCGCTGGGCGATGAAGCGCAGTTCCTGCGGCAAGGCGCCCAGCGCGGCGCGCACGCGATCGACGTAGGTATTGATGCTCGCCGCGCCGACCAACTCGCGCAATGTGGCCGCGGCCTGTTGCTTTGCCGCAGGTGTCAGTCCGCGTTCAAAGGCATTGGCCAACCGGGCTTTTCCTGCCTCCGGCAGTTTGTCCGGGTAGTCCATTTCCAAGCCGTGGCGTTGAAACGCCGCGACGATTTTCGCTTTCGGCACAAAGAAAAGATCGATCAAGCGCGACTGCACCAGCTGCCGCGCTGGTGCGGTGAAGTTGCCCCCGGCGACAATACCGAGGAATCGCGCCGTGGGATGTACCTCGCGCATCGGCATCAGCTTGCCGCTGTCGTCGCGCGCCTTGTCCTTGGAGTGACGCGCCCCGCGCCGCCAGAAACACTCGAAAAAAGCCACTGGGATGCCGCGCTCGTCATCGCTGCCATCCAGTTCCATGACGAAATCGTAATCGACCTGATTGTTATCTTCGTCCTGCCAGATTACTTTTTCCGAGGCGCGTGCTGGCCGTTGGCGAAAACGGCAATCGAGATAAAGCTTGAGTTGCTCCGCCGCCTTTCGCAGCAACGGCAGCACGAAATGTTCCTCATACCAGTCTCCCACCAGCTGGCCCAGCTTGTGTCCCGCCGAGGACAGTTCCTGGTCGGCCATGTCATCCTTCCACCCAAAGCCGCCCTTCATGCAGCGGCACGCGGTGTTTGCGGTTTTTCCACTTCGTGTTGCGGTCGCGCAGTTTCTCGAAACTGTAACGCTTGAAGCCCGCCGCCAATGCCAGTTCGCCGAGCCACCGATCAACCGGAACATGGATCCCGTAGGGCGCGGAATCTCCCACCACGAAGCATACTTTGCCGCCGGTCCTGGTCGCCCGGCGCAGTGCTTGCCAAACCCGGGCCAAATCCAGGAAGTAATGAGCAACCATCGCGTGGTACTGCTTTTTGCCGCCGTGATGCTCCTTTTCGGCGTCGAGACGCGCGCAGACCTCGGCCAACTCGTCGGCCACCGGCCCGAGGACTGGTTCCTTCAGTACGTTCGCCGTCTCCCCGGCATAAGGGCCGACGTGCTGGGTGCAGGAGCGGACCAACCGGCTGCGCACCGCCGCCTGCAAATCGCCCCACCCGTCTATCTCACCGAGGAAGGTCATCTCAAGTCGGGTGGCGTCCGCGTAATCGTAGTTGTTGGCGTATGGCGGGGAAGTGACAACGAGGTCCGCCCAGCCGTCCGCCACGCCGGCACACGTCCGCGCATCCTCGCAGAATATCCTTCCGGTCGGCGCGGCGCGATTCTCCCGCCAATAGGCCATGTCCGCGGCCAGCACCCGGACCCGTTCCGCGAAAGCAACCAGCGGATCGGCGGCCTTCGCTTTGGTCTTCTTGGGCAGGACGTACTGCCACTGGGCGGTGCCAACCGGCGAAGTCGCTCGCAGCACGGAAACCAGCGCTAGCCAGCATAGTTCCGCAAGAGCGCTGCCATCGTTCGTTTTCAACCACGCCTGCTTCAGCGCGTCGAGTTTCTCCAGTGCCTCCACCGGGTAGCATTTCGTTACCAGCGGCGCATGGCCTTGTGCGGTGCCGCCGTCCTTTTCGGCCGTCCTGGCGATTTTCGCTCCGAGCTGGCGCAGTTCCTGGGGGTCTTCCCTCCAGTGCAGCTTCGCACGCGCGATCCGCGCGACGAAAGGATGCGCCTCGACCCCGACGCCTTCGACGCCCGCGCGCTCCGCTTCGAGGACGACCGTGCCCGAGCCGGCGAAGGGATCGAACACACGCAGCGCCCCACCTGCCGCCGCCTCGCGGATCACCTGCCCCGCCCACGCGGCGGAGAACCCTGCCGAATAGCGGAACCAGCGGTGGACCGGCAGCTGCATGTTATCGACGAACGAGCCGCTGCGCCGATCGCGCGGCCCATCCTCGTTCTCTTCAAAGTCGAACAGGAGCCGTTGTTGCACCTTGCACCCCGGCCAAAGTACCGCCCGCCGTGAACAATGGGCCTGCAACGCTGTTGCTCGAAAGGCTCGTGTCACGGAGCCAAATGGGACACGCTTCTTCGGACTGGCCTTCGCGTCGTGCAGCCCCGCCGCTGTCTCGGCGAGGATTCGCCCTACGCCTGATCCTTGCTCACCACGTAGAGAGTGAACTGCATCACCGTGGTCTTGCCGCCTTCGGCCTGGATGCGCACTTCGCGCTTGTCCTGGATGTCGCCGAGGATCAGGTTCTGGTTGAAGCGGATGGCCAGGGTCATCGAGTTGCGGACCTCTTGCCATTCCTGCTGCTGCGATTGCCGATCGACCTGCAAGTAGACCAGGTTGCCGACCGCCGGCAAGGCGCGCGGCGGCGTTGGTGCATGGGCGAAACGCAAGCCTTGCAGGCCGTGGAGAAAGATGTCGTCCACGCGCTGCGAGCTGCCGATCTTCATGTCCATCTTGCCCGGCTTGGTCAGCAGGCCGATGCACTCCTGGGCGGGCAAGCCGCTCTGCACGCCGACGAACACCTGCCAGCCCGGTTCGAGCCATTTCGGCTCCAGCGGCACCTGCATCCGCAGGCCGGCCCCCTTGAAGGGCCGTTCCTCGTAGCCCGATTTGCCGCTCTTGCCCACCAGGTCGTTGATGAGCTGCAAGAGGCGGTAGAAGCAGCCGCCGAGGTCGTCGTGGTCGTACTGCGGAAGTTCCGGCGTGCGCCGGGCCTTCTCGTCGAAGATCGCCAGCCGGCCGACCAGCTGGCACAGTTCGACGAAGGCGGCCAGCGGGTGAATGCCCGGCACGAAGGCCAGCACGCCCAGCGTGGCGTAGGCTTCGTTGAGGATGCGCAGCTGCTCGAAGATCATCGTGTCGCCCGCGCCGGTGCTGTCGAAGGTGATGCCCTGGTCCAGCACCTGGGTGGACCACATCTGCGTGAGCTTGCCGATGCGGTGAAACAGCGAGCGCAGGATGCCGATCTGCATCGCTCCCCAGGCATCGCAGCCGAGCAGCGGCGGGATGTAGCTGGGGTCGAGCTGGGGCACCGCCTCGGCGCGGGCGGGCTTCTCGATCCGGGCCAAAGGCAGCACGTCGTGGCCCGCCTGGTCTTGCGAGCCAAGCAGCAGCCGGAGGTTATACCGGCAGAACTCCACGGGCTGCGGGTCCAGCCCGGTGCTTTCGTCTTCCAGCTCCGCGTGTTCGAGCAGATAGCGGATGCCCTGCGCGCCGGCCCCCGGCTCGTTGGCCGTGTTGGCGCGGCCGAGGCGCAGGACCGGCACGGCCAGGTAAACCATCACGCTCTGAGTCTGCTCGAAGGTCGGCTTGAGGTTGACCGCCGACAGCAACCCGCCTTCCGGGACGGAGATCATCGTGCCGTCGCTCAGCCGGGCTTTCAGGCTGCGAATCTCCAGCCGGTAGTTCGCCAGGGCGTCCTGATCGATCTCGATGGACCGCAGGCCCCAGTTGAAGTGGGTATCCCATTTGCTGACCAGGCCGCTGAGGTGGAACTGCAGGCGCTGCGCGGCCTGGAAGTGATGGGGGCGCAGGAACATTCCTTCGTGCCAGTGAATGGGACGGGGGTTCATGTCGGCGGGAACTCCTGCGGTTTGTCGAGCAAACTCGCATTCATTCTAAGCGGGGCTGGTGAAATTGCCATGTATCCCACCAAGCCCAGCTTATCCGGTCGGCCCAGGCGGCAAGGCTGGCCGCCTCGGTTCGCGGAAGCGATGCGCGAACTGGCGGCGAATGGTCCTGCCATGGCGGTTCGGCCGATCTTTCTCGTGGGATAGGATTCCGATCCTGTCAATCACGGACAGGATCGGAATCCTATCCCACGAAAACTCCAGCTGTACTCGAACTGGAAGTCACGCCATGCGCAACGGACTGCTTGCGGCGCTGACGGTCCTGCTGGCCAGCCACGGTCTAGGATTCGCCCAGCAAACCAGCACGCCCCAGGGCGACCTGCTCGACCAGACTCCCCTTAATCACTTCGTGGAAGAACCGGCCGACAACCTCGGCTGCTGGGCCTCGGGCGAATATCTGCTATGGTGGTTCGAGAATGGCCGGGTGCCGCCCCTGGTGACGGCGGGCGGCGACGGTGCGCTCGGCTCGCCGGGCACGCGCGTCTTGCTCGATGATCTCGACTTCGACGACGACGTCCGGCACGGCGGCCGGTTCGCACTCGGCTACCAGTTCGCGGCGAATCCCGCTATCGGCGTCGAGGCCGGCTTCTTCTTCGTGGCCGACCGGCAGAGTGCGGTCCGTTTTTCGGCCAGCGATGGCCCGATCCTGGCCCGGCCGTTCTTTAGCGTTACCACGGGCGCGCCCGGCGCTTTCCTGGTCAATTCGCCGGGGCAAGCCGCGGGCACGATCATCGTCGAGTCGTGTACCTCGCTGTGGGGCGCCGACGTCAACCTGACCGCCGCCCGGATCGACTCCGATCGGTTTCACCTGAGAGCGCTGGGCGGCTTCCGCTTCTTGCGCCTCGAAGATGAGCTGAAAATCAGCGATCCCTTCCTGACCTTCGGCAACACGGTCGGCCTTCAGGATGAGTTTCGCACCGACAACCGCTTTTACGGCGGCCAGGTGGGACTGGAGAGCGGCGTGCAGCTCGGCCGACTGACCGTTGACTTCCGCGGCCGGCTCGCCCTGGGGCTGATGCACCAAGCCGCCGACGTCAACGGTGTGACGGACGTGCTGACGCCCAACGGAACGACGATCGTGTTTGAAGGGGGCCTGCTCGCCCTGCGGAGCAACATCGGCCGTCGTTCACAAGACGAGCTGGCCTTCATTCCCGATGTGGGCCTCAACGTCGGCTGGCAATGGACGCCCTGGTTGAAGCTGACGGCCGGTTATTCGTTCCTGTGGATCAGCACGGCGGCCCGCGCCGGGGAGCAGATCGACCCAGTAGTCAACGAATCGCAGTTCCCCATCCGCGCAGGCGGCGCGCCGCTGGTGGGTCCGGCCCGGCCGGCGTTCCACTTCGTCGAAACCGACTTCTGGGCGCAAGGGCTGAACTTCGGCCTGGAGCTGCGGTACTGATCGGTTGACGGCGGCAGTCGTTCCCTGCTTGTTACTTGCGGGTGTCGCGATGGCGCCGTTGCTCGGCGAGGCCGAGATTGCGGTGCGCGATCAGCTCCGCGACGATGCTGACGGCGATCTCCGGCACCGTTTGCGAGCCGATGTCGAAGCCCAGCGGGGCATGGACCCGATCCAGGGCCGCTTGCGAGATGCCCTTGGCCAGCAAGTCCTCGAAGATCAGCTTGATCTTGCGCTTGCTGCCGATCAGCCCGACGTAGCCGGCCTGGGTTTCGGCGAGGTGATAGAGCGCTTCCTCGTCGTGGCCGTGGCCGCGCGTGACGATGATGCAATAGACGGCAGAGGTAAAGGTCTTCGCCAGTTCGGGCAGCGTCTGGCCGATGTCGCCGACGAGCAGCCGTTGCGCCAGCGGGAAGCGGTCCCGGCTGACGTAGCGTTCGCGGTCGTCCAGCACCCAGACCTCGAAGTCCACTTCAGCCGATAGCTTGCCCACCGCCTGGCCGACGTGCCCGCCGCCGACGATCA
>JAGVLI010000878.1 GCA_020054355.1 Planctomycetales bacterium
CACGCGCCGCCAGGACTTTGCCCGCCGGTTGGCTGCCCATCCGAACTTCGCGCGCGCCTTCGTCAACCGCGTCTGGAGCGAGCTGTTCGGCCGGGGCATGAACATCAAGCCCGAGCCGGACGATTTCGGCGAACACAATGACCTCGAACATCCCGAGTTGCTGGACCAGCTCGGCAAGGACTTCGTCGCCGCCGGCTACGATCCGAAGCAATTGATCCGCTGGATTTGCGCCAGCGACGTTTATCAACTCAAGAGCGAGTTCAACGAAACCAACGAGTCGCCGGAGGCCGAGCCGTACTTCAGCCGGCGGCTGCTCCGCTCGATGACCTTCGACCAGATGTTCGAATCGATCTGGCGCACGACCCGCCTGGACCGCGTGCTGGGGCAAGGCGAGAAGGAACCGCTCCGGCAGCACTGGCTCAAATTCCTGCGGCTGGACCCCATGTTCACCAGCGGCAACTTCGATTACCTGGATCAGGACAACAGCTATCGGCTGCCGTTGTCGCTGCTGCTGATGAATGACAAGACCATCAATCGGGCCATTACCGACCGCGAAGCGGGCCTGCTGGACGGGGAATTGCTGAAGCAGCCGGCGGAAAAGATCATCGACACCCTGTTCCTGGCGACCTTGAGCCGCCATCCGGCCGCCAAGGAGAAGGCACAACTCGAACGCGAGCTGCGCAAGGTTCCCGGCACGGGCAACGACCTGCGGCCGGTCTGGCAAGACCTGTTCTGGGCGCTGCTCAATAGCAACGAGTTCATCCTGAAGCACTAGCGCCTGATGCAGGTGCAAGAGACCACTTACTCCATTGGAGGCTTGGGCGCCATGCCCACGCAAAGCCATGGGCATGGCGCCATACGCTCCAACTTAGGAAACGCAGACCAGTCACTTCCCGATTTCGTCCCGGGAACCAGCGGAGGGTCGGGCGCCATGCTTGGGCGGCGACCGCCAGGCGCCAGCATGGCATCGGTGGCACCGGCGGTATTCTGGCCTTAGGCAGTCGCCGCCCAAGCATGGCACCCGGCGCGGTCCCGCCGGCTCCACTTCGCTACGCCCCGTGATAGTCGATGTCCTTGACCTCCAGGGCGTGCTTGACGATGAAGTCGCGGCGCGGCTCCACCTTCTCGCCCATCAGGATGCGGAACATCTCGTCGGCCTTCAGGGCGTCCTCGAGATGCACTTGCAGCAGCGTGCGGACCTTCGGGTCGAGCGTGGTTTCCCAGAGTTCCGAGGGGTCCATCTCGCCGAGACCTTTGAAGCGGGTGATCGACAGGCCCTTCTCGCCGAGCTTGCGGACGTCCGCCGTCAGGTCGCGCAGGTGGAGCAGCGGGTGCAGCATGTCGCCGTTTTCCAGCTTGTAGCGCAATGGCGGCTCGCGGCCGGCGATGCGCGGCAGCGGGATCAGGTCCGCGCCGGTCAGGCCGAATTCCTTCAGCTTCTCCAGCCCCTTGTTGATGCCGCGCACCTCGTGCAATTCGTGGACGAAGAAGGTCGGCAGGGGCGCTTCCGTGTGACCGTTGGTCTGGCCGCCGGCCTTCTGGGCCGCGTCGTCGCCGACCACCAGCTCCTTGCCCGTTTCCTTCGCCTTGGCCTGGCGGAACTCGTCCACCTCCGCTGACGTATGCAGCCAGTATTCCTGGCCGCCGAAGACCACGCGGAAGGACGGCAGCCCGGCGGGCGCCATCTTCGCCAGAAACCGGCCGAAGTCGTGCCCGCGCCGCTCCAGGATGCCCACCGCTTTTTCCAGCTCGTCCATCACCAGCAGCAGCGCTTGCAGCTTGTCGCCCTCGTATACCGTGGCGGGGCCGAGCAGGTGCAGCCTGGTGCCCTTCAGGCCGCGTTTCACCAGCTCGCTGGCCATGTTCTCGATCGTGTCCACGTAGCGCTTGTCCTTCTTCTGCGTCACCTTGTAGAGCGGCGGGCGGGCGACGAAGACCCGGCCGTTCTCGATCAGCTTGGGCATCTGCCGGTAGAAGAAGGTCAGCAGCAGGGTGCGGATGTGCTGGCCGTCCACGTCGGCGTCGGTGAGGATGATGATCTTGCCGTAGCGGACCTTCTCGATGTCGGCCGCCTCGCCGATGTCCATGCCGACCGCCGAGATGATCGTGCGGATTTCCTCGTTGGACATCAGCTTGTCCTGGTGGGCCTTCTCGACGTTGAGCGGCTTGCCGCGCAGGGGCAGGACGGCCTGGTACATGCGGTCCCGGCCGCTCTCGGCGCTGCCGCCGGCGGAATCGCCTTCCACCAGGAACAGCTCGGAGTCCTCGCCGTCGCGGGTGCAGTCCATGAGCTTGCCGGGCAGGCCGCCGCTGCTGAGGATGCTCTTCCGCTCCTTGGCGGCCTTCTTGGCCTTGGCGGCGGCTTCGCGCGCCTCGGCGGCGAGGATGACCTTCTTCATGATCTTGAGCGCGTCTTTCGGGTTCTCCTCCAGGTACTTGGCCAGCTGCTCGTTGACGACGCTGGTGACGATGCCCTCGACCTCGGGGTTGTTGAGGCGCAGCTTGTTGTTGGACTCGAACTGCGGCTCGGGCACCTGGACGCTGACGATGGCGGTCAGCCCCTCGCGGAAGTCGTCGCCGATGGGCTGCAGGTCTTTCTTGAACATGTCCTGCTTGGTGCCATAAGCGTTCAGGGTACGGGTCATGGCGGCGCGGAAGCCGGACAGGTGCGTGCCGCCGACGGGGTTGTAAGCGTTGTTGGTGTAGCAGCGCGTGCGGTCCTCGTCGGCCATGGTGTACTGCATGGCTACCTCGACGCGCACGTCGTCCACGGTCTTCTCGATGTGGATCGGCTTGAGCAGCACGTCCTCGGAGCGGTTCAGATATTGCACGAACTCGGCGAGACCGCCGTCGTACTTGTACGTCTCCTCCTTGCCGTCGCGCTCGTCGGTGAGCTTGATGGTCAGTCCCTTGTTGAGGAAGCCCAGCTCGCGCAGGCGGTTCTCCAGGGTGTCGTAGTGGAACGTGGTGCCGTGAAAGATCTCCGGGTCGGGCTTGAAGGTGATCTTGGTGCCGGTGTGGTTGCCGGCAGCGCCAATGTCCTTGACTTCCGTGGTCGGCTTGCCGCGCTCGTATTCCTGCTTGTAGACCCGGCCGCCGCGGCGCACCTCCGCCTCGGTCCACTCGGACAGGGCGGTGACCGCCTTGGCGCCCATGCCGTGCAAACCGGCGGAGGTCTTGTAGCTGCGCTTGTCGAACTTGGCCCCGCTCCCGGCCAGCGTCATCACCATTTGCAGCGTGGGCAGGTTGACCTCGGGATGCACCTCGACCGGAATTCCCCGGCCGTCGTCGCTGACGCTCAGGCTGCCATCCATGTTGATCTTGACGTGAATGACCTGGCAGTAGCCGGACAGGGCCTCGTCCACGCTGTTGTAGACCAACTCGTACACCAGATGGTGCAAACCGTTGGTGCTGGTGTCGCCGATGTACATGCCGGGGCGCTGGCGGATGTGGGCGGCGTCCTTCAGATATTTGAAGCGATCCGGGCCGTAGTTCTCGGAGCTGTTCTCATCGGGCGTCGCGGCGGCCACGGGTTCGTCGATGATGGTCGGTTCTTCGCTCATGGTTGCGATGTCCTTTGTTCGCTGCGTGCTAAACCGCGAGCGGTGGGCGTGCTAAACCGCAAGCGGTCTTATGGTTTACTTCTTCACCACGCCGGCGCGCAAGCGCAGGTCCGTCAGCGGCGTGTTCGGCAGCAGGCGGCGCAGGGCCTCCAGGATGCGCCGCTTGTGGAAGTGGGACAGCTCCTGCAGGAGCACTGCGCTGGCCACGGTCACTTCCAGGACGCCCTTGCGCAAGCCGTTGACGCGGGTGTGCGGGGCGAACTCCGCGCAGGCCGCTTCCGTCCAGGCTTGCTCCAGGCGCAACCGCTCTTGCAGCCGGCCCCAGCCGCGCAGGGCGAAGAGCTGGCCGAGGATTTCCTTCAGCGGTTGCGGGCCTTTTTCCATAGGAGCACGAAAGTAGCCC
>JAGVLI010000078.1 GCA_020054355.1 Planctomycetales bacterium
GCGCGCCAGCAGGGCGCGAATAATCGCCTGGGCCTCGGGGGGCTGGCGCGCGATCAGGTCTTCCGTGATCTCCAAAGTCATACTGCCGTTGTCGGAAGTACGCAGCTGCGCGGCAAGTCCCCTGCCGAAAAATCAGCAGCAGGGTGTGAACGATTACTACCATCACCGGCCGTCCATCGAAAGTTACCCCTCGACCAGCCAATGCTCCGGACGAATTGACTATTCTCAGGGAGGCGCGATATTCGACAATGACCTCGCTGGAACCCGTTAGTTGGGAGTCCCCCGAAATCCTTGCCACGACACCTCGACCAAATTCGAGCGGCTGCGCGCCTGCAATCGTGCCGCCAGCTTGCTGATAGGAGCCGACAATCGTGAGCTTGCGGTCGAGCGTAATCGTGGCTGAATAAGTGGCGTCAATGATGACTTTTCCAATTTCGCCGCTGAAGTTGTTGGCGGCATTCACGGATACATTCGGACTGTTTCCCAGGAGTGCGGGAGCAACGTTGAAGATCGCCGTGTCATCTTCCCCGTCGGGAAACAAATGGTTGTTCCCGGCACGTTCGGTACGCAACCAGTTCCCGGTGTCGGTCCAATTGCGATTCGCGCCGCCGCCCACGAACAGGAAAGTGGATGGTAGTTGACGAGATTCAAACTCCTCCAATTGTGGTCTGAAGCCCTTGACGTGATTCGAGGTCGCATGGGACATCTGTCGGAGCAGCTTTTTCCAATATTTGAGCAGCATGCTGATTCTTCCTCGATGAAAATTGATGCAGGAGAGTGGCGCGGTCAATCGCCCTTTTGGACAGGGTGACGCGGTGCTCAGGATTACTTCTTGTCAGCCTGGATTTTTTCAAGAGCTTCGGCAGACAGTTTGCGAATAGCTGGGTCGTCGTCCTTCAGGCCATCTTTGAAGGCTGGGATAGCGTCCTCGGCGGCCATGCCGATACTCCCCAGGGCCAATGCAGCGAAAACCCGCATTTTGTGGTCTTCCTTTTGTTGAAAGGCTTGGATCAGAACGCGGATCGTCTTCTTGTCGTTTTGCCCGACAGTCGCCAGTGCTTCGGCTGCTGCCCAGCGGACGTTGTCGTCCTTGTCTTTCAAGCGCTCCATGAGCGCCGGAATGGCCGCGTTTGCATCGGGGCCAATCCGTTTGATCGCCAAGCAGGCCTGCCGCCGGACGACTTCATCCTTGTCGTTTAGCGTTTCAATCAAGGGTGGGATCACCTGTTTGGCCTGTCGCCCCATTTCTCCCAGCGCGGAAACGACCGTGACCCTGACATGTGAATTGTCGTCCTTGACTAGATCGAGAATCCGGGGAAGATATTCCTTCGACGCCGGCCAGTTATTCGCCAGCAGGCTTACGCCGGTAGCACGCAATTCGGGATCGGCATGTTTAAGGAAATTACCGGCCTGTGGAACCACAACGGGACCAAGCCGGTACAGCGCCGCGCGGGCAGCATCGGCCGTAGGCCGGTCGGCATCGGTCAGCGCTTTCATCAAGGCGGGGGCAGCTGCGGCTGCTTTATCGGGATCCAGTTCGCGTAACGACTCAGCGGCGTGGCGACGGGTCAGTGGGTTCTTGCTCTTCAATTCCTTGACGCGATTGGCCGTGCCTCCGACGTCAAACTCCGGCGAACAAGGCTGGTCGAAGCCAACGCGGAGCAGGCCCAAGATCGGTTCAAAGCCGCGAATACGTTGATTCCGCAGGTCCGTGGCCATTTCCCAGACGCGCTTTCCTTGCGCATCGAACTCGACGGTGCCGTCGACCAGAATGTGTCCGTAAGGCAAGCCCTTTGCCAGCCATCCTCCGGGCCCTCTGCCAACTGGGGGGATCGTCCATTCTTTGAGTTGCTTGCCGGCGGCAGTGTACTCGCGCACGCTGGTCGGTTCAAATCGATCGGTCTTCTCGTTCCTGATAGTATGCGTGACCAGATAGCGGCCATCGGACTGAAAGGCGACATTCCAGAAGTCTTCACCTGCCGTCAGGCCCAGCGGCACCGTGCGGTATACGCCCCTCATGGCCGCATCGAGTTCGAATATCTTGTATTCCCACACGTCTCGCGTGCGCACGTCCGTGATGATCCGCAGCCGTCCCGCCGTTCGACTGGCGGCATTGTGGACGTCGCCTAAACTGAACGAGTCGAACTTGGTATCTGGGTCGAGGGCATACACTTCCTCGCCATCCGGCGTGAATTCGGCGACGCTCCGATCGGTCACCACAAAAACATTGCCGTTCGGCAGCCTTTGACCATTCAGCACCGTGCCGAATGGCTGCTTGTGCCACAACACCCGGCCTTGCAGGTCTCGTTCCGTCGCGTCGATCGCTACGCGATTTCCGGGTCGCAGCTGAACCAAACTGACTGCTTCCTTCTGCTCCTCCAGGGGCAGCAGCCAGCGCGGTTTTCCCGTGCAGCCGCCCGACCAAACCCGGTGCAATTGCTTCGGGACCTTTCCGCCCACCGACAATTCATCCGCGACCAACATCAATCCTGGCCGGCGCGGTTCTTCGGCAATGACTTTCGCCAAATCGATCTTTTTCTCATGCTGTTCCCACCAGGATGTCCAGGCCGCACGGCATTTCTTTCGCGATTCGGCCGTGCATGCTCCCACAACTTCGTCCGGAGCGTCTTCGCCGGCAATCCACTGCAACAATTCTTCAGCCTGCCAGGAGACT
Organism: Planctomycetales bacterium; assembly: GCA_020054355.1. Lineage (GTDB taxonomy): Bacteria > Planctomycetota > Planctomycetia > Gemmatales > Gemmataceae > JAGVLI01. The sequence goes on from JAGVLI010000078.1 coordinate 2,675, forward strand.
GCGGCGTCCGGTTCGTTCAGCAGAGCAATCAGTGTCGGAATGCCGGCCTTGTCCGTACCTGCCAGAAGCCCCTGCGCCGCGCGCAGCCGCACGACCGCGTCGATATCCGCCAATAGTTTCCTCGCCAATTCCTGTTGGAGGCCGTTACCCAACCGTCCCATGACGCACGCCGCCAGCGCACGGCGCGCTGGCAACCGATCCTTCAGCGCTGGCGTCAGCAGCGGCAAAACGCGCGGATCGCGCTTGGCAAGTCCATAAACGCCGAACCAGATGTCTTCCTCGGTCGCTTCATCCGTCGAAACGTAGGGCAGGTAGCGCAGCAACGCCTCGACCGTGTCGGGCGCCTGGCGGCGGAGCAAGAGACGCACGGCCGCGCCGGGCAGGGTCCAGGTCGTGTCCTTGGAGATTTCCTGAATGGCGGTGCCGGCTCGGCGCGCGATTTCCTTGTCCGGGTTCTTTAAGGCTTCGCGGAGCGACGGCAGCGCGGCCAGGCCGATGGCGGCCAGCTTTTGCGAGGCTTCCTCGCGCTTCGCCGGAGTGGCGTCGCCCAGCTGGCGAATCAGCCGGTCGAGGTGCAGCAGGTCGTCGTCGTGGTCGGAGCGTTTTTTCAGAAAGGCAAGCAGACTCGCGGTATCGGTGCTGAGCTTGGCTTCCCGCAGGAATTGCTCGTCGGGATCGTCGGTTTGGTCGGCGGCGGGCGGAGCAGCGGGCGAATTCAGCAGCCAGGCTGACAGCAGCACACTCGGCAAGAACAGGGCAATGAGCGATTTCATGAGCTTGTCCTTTCAAGGATGGAATTGTATGCTCCCCCCCCATGAGCTGTCTGGCAAATTTCCGACTTTCGCTGAAGTTCGATTTCAGGCGGAAGGCGGCGCCAAGCCGACCAATCCAAACCGCGTCGAACATCGTCTTGTCTTGGGACCATCGTACCTATCCCTACGCTTGCTACAAGGAGCCTGCATCATGCGCGCACGCGGACTCGCGATTGCCCTGTTCCTGCTGCTCGGCAGCCCTGGCTGGGCCGCCCCGACGGCCGACGACGTCCAGAAAGCCGAAAAGGCCGTCGCCGAGAAGCTCAAGGAACTCAAGGGCGACGGACTGCTGCCGACCCAGCGCCTCACCCATGAGGGTCTGGAAAAGGCGTTTCCTCAGACTTTGTTCTTCGCCGCTCACATTCGGCAGTATCCCGTGGCCAGAGTCCTGCCGGAAGGGTCCAAGCTCAAGAACCAAAACCTGTTCGTCGTCGGCAAGGACGGCAAGGTCGAACATTTGACCGAGGCCAAGGAACTGGAGAAGTATTTCCGCGCGAACCTGCCGGCCGCGAAGGACGACGGCTCGATCAAGAACGCGGTGCATGCCTGGCTGGCGCTGTCGCCGGAGTCCATTCAGGACGGCTTCTTCAAGTTCAAGATCGTGGAAGACGCCTCCAAGGTAGCCGCCGAGGGCAAGGGCAAGAAAGCGACCGGGCAAGTGGTCGTGATGGCCGGCGGCAACGGGGAGATCACCGCAACGCTCACTTTCGATGAAGCCGGCAAGCTCACCGCCGCCGACAATACCACGAAGATTCGCGCCGGCCCCCGTCCGATCTGCCAGGCCACGAAGTTGCTCGACGCCGATCCCATCGTCCGCAAGATGGCCGAGCAGGACCTGTTGTACATGGGCCAAGCCGCTCACGGCTATTTGATGGAGCAGCGCGCCAAGGCGGCGCCCGAACTGCAACAAGCCATCGATCGCCTCTGGCAACGGATTGTCGAAGTGGATCGGTAGTTCGAGCCACGAGTCGCGCTGGACCTGAAGTCAGACCTGAAACGCCAGTGCGGGAGTACAATGCTCCTGGCTGGCGTTTTTTTCGCTGGTTGGAGGTAGGAACACGATGTCTTCCCAGGTTTCCGAGGCAGTCGGCCAACTCGAACCCGCTTCGCCGGAAGTGAAGCACTACTCCCGGCTGAAGCAGACCGCCGCCGTGCTGTCGCTCGGCCTCGGCGTCGTCGGCTTGCTGACCGCGGCGCTGGTGGTCGGTCCCCGGCTTGAGCCGTTGCTGCAAGAGTGGATCGGCGCGAACCGCTGGCTACGGCTGGTTGCCGTGGCCGCGCTGTTCGGCGCGGCGCTGGAATGCCTGTCCTTGCCTCTCGACTTCTGGTCCGGCTTCGTGCTGGAGCATCGTTTTCAGCTGAGCAATCAGAGCCTGGGCGGTTGGGTCTGGAAACGCTTCAAGGGCTATCTGCTGGGCGGACCGCTGGGGCTGGCGCTGCTGCTGGGGCTGTATGCGCTCATCTGGTACGGCGGCCCCTGGTGGTGGCTGCTGGCGACGGCGGGCTTCCTGCTGGTCACGCTGGTGCTGGGCCGGCTGCTGCCGGTGCTGATCCTGCCGCTCTTCTACAAAGTCACTCGCCTGGACAATCCGGACTTGCTCGATCGGCTGAGAAAGCTGGCCGACGGCACCGGACTGAGCATCGAGGGTGTCTATCGGCTGCACCTCAGCGCTGAGACGAAGAAGGCCAACGCCGCCCTGGCGGGACTGGGCAAGAGCCGGCGCGTCCTGCTCGGCGACACCTTGTTGGACGGCTTCGCGCCCGAGGAAATCGAGGTGGTCTTCGCCCATGAAGTCGGCCATCACGTCCATCGTCACCTGGTCAAGATGGTCGGGCTGAGCGTGCTGTTGACGGCCGTGGGACTCTGGCTGGTGGATGTGACGCTGCGCTGGTCGGCGGTCAACCTAGGCTATGCCGCCTTCGACGATCCGGCGGCGCTGCCGTTGGTGCTGCTGGTCTTGAGCCTGTTCGGCTTGCTGTTGATGCCGGCCCAGAACGCCATGAGCCGCTGCTTTGAATTCCAGTGCGACCGCTATGCGCTGCGGCGCACCGGCCGCGCGGATGCGTTTCGTTCGGCGTTCGGCAAGCTGGCCCGCATGAACAAGAGCGATCCCGACCCCAACCCATTCATGGTCTGGCTGCTGTACGACCACCCGCCCATCCGGCAACGGCTCGCCCTGGCCGATGAGACACTTTGAAGCCCGAACCCGTCGCGGGCGATTGCATTCCGCGCTGCCTTCGAGTATGGTATTCCTTCAACAGCTCCCCGATTGCAGACTCAGTCCCATCGGCTGCCTCCTCGGGAGGTTCTCTTTGATGACTCACCCATTAGTACGGATCGTCGCCGCTGCGCTTTTGCTGGCGGCGTTCGGGAGCGACGGAGCGAAGCGCGGACACGTTCAGGCACAGGAACCGGCTGGCGGCACGACGCCCGAGACGCTGGAAGCACAGCCCCGCCTGGGCGACGCCCATGACGACTTACTGCCCCTCGGCAGCCGTCTGCGGCTGGGCACTATGCGCTTTCGCCACGGCGCCGGCGTCGCCTTCGTCGGCTTTCTCGGCGATGGTTCCCAACTGTTGACCGCCAGCCATGACGGCCTGCTCCGGGTCTGGGACGTTGCTACCGGCAAGGAAGTGCGGCGCTGGCCGTTGCCCAACAACAGCGGAGGGGGTTCCAGTTCTTTCTCGGACGGCGTCATCGTCGTCGTCAATCACCGCGATTCCGGCCTCGATAACACGCTCTTCTTGCTGTCGCCCGATGGCCAGACCCTGGCCACCATGAATTACGACGGCCTGGCGCATCTCTGGGACACGACGACCGGCACGAAGTTACGTCAGATTCGCACCAAGGGCGGCTTTTCGGACACCCTGGCCTTCTCTCCCGACGGCCGGGCGCTGGCCTCGCGCGGCAACGATCAGGTGATCCGGATCTACGACGTTGCGAACGGGCAGGAACTTCGACAACTTGGCAAGGCACCCCCTCAAAATGACCGCGTCTATTACGGCCGCAGCCGCAGTCTGGCCTACGCCCCCGACGGCAAGACCCTGGCCTCGCTCAAGGTCACGCAGGCCAACAACATCATTGTCACCGACGTGCTCTTTTGGGACCTGGAAACCGGCAAGGAAATCCGTCAGTTCCGGGGGCCGGAGAACATCTTCAGCGGGGTGGCGCTGAGCTATTCGCCCGACAACAAGGTCTTCGCGATCCTGGGCGAGACCGGCCAGACCACCCTCTACGACCCGGCCACCGGCAAGGAATTGCGCCGGTTGGAGTCCGCGGCCAATGAATTCGGCCGCCACGCACGCTTCTCGCCGGACGGCAAGACCCTGGCGTTGCATGCCGCGAGTTCGTTTCACGTCGATCTGTTCGACGTGGGCAGCGGCAAGAAACTGCGCTCCGTGGGGGGAACACGCCGTACTGATCGGCAACGGTTCTACGGCGGCGAAGCGCTGGCCCAGACCGTGGACTTTTCTCCGGACGGCCGCACGCTGGCACTTGTAGCCGATGACGAGGCGGTACGGCTGTGGGACCTGGAGACCGGCAAGGAAAAGATCATCGGCGGCGGCCATCAGGCGACGGTGACGGCGGTGGCGGCGGCC
>JAGVLI010000459.1 GCA_020054355.1 Planctomycetales bacterium
AGTGGCTGGTGGCCAGTGGCCAGTGCGGAACTCGTAAAGACCGGTTGGAGTCAGGAAATTGCTCTCGAACTGGCCACTGGCCACCAGCCACTGGCCACTGCGATTCCGGGATCGGCTAACGGTAGGCCGTCTGGCTCTGAACCAGAAAATGGAGGTCCGATTCCTTCTCCCGGAACTCGACGGATTGCCCGGATACGCCAACTGGGAGAGCGACTCAGCTTAAACCTGAGAGCGTGTGGGTTCGACTCCCACTCTGGGCACAAAGTTCAGCGGCCCGGTACGCAAACCGGCAAAGCGAGCAAGCTCAAACCTTGCTGTGGTGTGGGTTCGACTCCCACCCGGGCTACTGGGAATTGCAAATTGCAGATTGCAGATTGCAAATTGAAGAGACACGGACGGTTGGCTGTCTGCCCAACTTGCAATCTGCAATTTGAAATTTGCAATGTTCAATGCGTCGGCTGGGCATTGGCGAGCCTCAGCGGCTGTAACCCGCCCGCCCTCGTGGCTGTGCAGGTTCAACTCCTGCCCGACGCACTTTTTCGCTTGGCCCGTTCGTCTATCGGTGCAGGACTCCAGTCTCTCGAACTGGCAAGAGGGGTTCGATTCCCCTACGGGCTACTGCTTCTCGCCAAGTGGTGAAACTGGTAAACACACGGTCCTCAGAAGGCCGGGCTCCACCGCGGGCTTGGGAGTTCGACTCTCCCCTTGGCGACTCCTTGTGGCCAGTGGTCAGTGGCCAGTGGCTGGTGGCCAGTGGCTGGTGGCCAGTGGCCAGTGGTCAGTGGCCAGAAAAGACAGACTTTTGCGATTCTTCACTGGCCACTGGCCACCAGCCACTGGCCACTATTCGAGGCCGGGTACGCAAACAGGTAAAGCGGCCAGGTTGAGAGCCTGGTGAACGATTGTGGGTTCAACTCCCACCTCGGCTACTTTGGGGGCGCACGTCCTGGAGGACTAGGCTGCCTTGCAAGCAGCTTGCGTTGGGTTCGATTCCCATCGTCTCCACTGATTGAGAATGGGCTTATGGTCCAATGGGACGACGCCAGCCTGGCGTGCTGGAAATCCGGGTTCAATTCCCGGTGGGTCCACTGACATACGGAAGGTAGCCGGATAAGGCTAGCCGGACCTGTTTGCTAAACAGTGTTCCCTCGTGGAGTGAGGGTTCGAATCCCTTGCCTTCCGCTCGTTGCCCTGATGGTGAAACGGAGATCATGCCTCGCTTCGAACGAGGAGGTCCGGGTTCGACTCCTGGTCGGGGTACTGGGAATTGCAGATTGCAAATTGCAGATTGCAGATTGCCAGAGCCGATTGATTCCTCAATCTGCAATCTGCAATCTGAAATTTGCAATTCCCCTGGAAGGGCTACCCGATAGGCGACGGGACCCGGTTGGAAGCCGGTGGGCCATTGGCCTTGCGGGTTCGACTCCCGCTCCTTCCGCTGACTGGCTGACTGCTGGTGCGTGTGGTGTAAAGGCAGCACACGGCCCTGTGAAGGCTAGAGTGGTGGGTTCAAGTCCCCCCACGCACCCTCGATTGTCAGGACTGTGCTCCTGGGAGAGCAGACGGTCTCCAAAGCCGTCGGACAGGGTTCGACTCCTTGCGGTCCTGCTGTTCGCCGACGTGGCTCGATGCAGAAAGGCGCCGGCCTCGTAAGTCGGTTCATGCTGGTGCGAATCCAGCCGTCGGCTCTTGGATGCGGCGTGCGAAGCCGCAAGCGGTTGTCCTCGGAGTGTGGCGGAAACGCACGCAACTCTGCGAAGGTTGAAGACCAGGTTCGACTCCTGGCGGGGACACTTTCTCCGGACGTCGAGGCCCTACGGCGGGGCGTGGGTCCGCAAAATCCACCGGAGTGGGTTCGACTCCCACCGGCGTCTCTCGCGAAACGCAAAAGGCCACGGCTTGCCAGCCGTGGCTTTTTGCGTTTCAATGCGCTCCTCATGAATGACACCATCCTTGTCACCGGCGGCGCGGGCTTCATCGGCAGCCATCTGACGCGCTTGCTGGTCGAGCGCGGCGAGCCTGTGCGGGTGCTGGAAAAGCCGGGCGCTGCCGTCGGTCATCTGCCGTTGGCGAAGCTCGACCTAGTCACAGCCGATATTCGGGAACGATCGGCAGTTGCCAGAGCGGTTCGGGGTTGCGGGCAAGTGTACCATCTTGCTGCCAATCCGCAGCTCTGGACCCAGCAGCGCGGTCAGTTCCGGCAGGTGAACTATCAGGGCACGGTTCATGTCCTGGAAGAGAGCCTGGCAGCTGGCGTCGAGCGCATCCTGCACACCAGCACCGAAAGTATCCTGACGCGCACGCGCCAGGCCGCGCCCATCGCCGAGGACCAGCAGGTTTCGATCCGCGACGTGATCGGGCCGTATTGCCGGTCGAAGTTCCGCGCGGAACAGCATGCCTTCCAGCTGGCACGGCACGGCGCTCCCATCGTCATCGTCAATCCGACGTTGCCCGTCGGGCCGGGCGACCTGGGACGCTCGCCGCCGACGCGGATGATGCTCGATTTCTGTCGCGGCCGGCGCAACGAATATCTCGACGCCGAATTGAACCTGATCGACGTGCGCGACGTGGCCGAGGGCATGGTGCTCGCCATGAATCGCGGGCGGCCGGGGCGGCGCTACTTGCTGGGTCACGAAAACCTGTCCATCCTGCAGGTGTTCGCGCTGCTGGCCGGGCTGACCGGACTGCCGGAACCGCGCTGGCGGGTGCCCTATGCGGTTGCTCTGACCGCGGCTTACGTCAGCGAGTTCGTGGCCGACGTTTGCACTCATCGGTCGCCGGCGGCGACGGTGACCGGAGTCAAGCTGACCCGGCGGCGGATGCACTTCGACGCCCGGCGCAGCCTGGACGAACTGGGGCTGCAACCCCGGCCGATCGCGCGCTCCCTGGCGGATGCCGTCGCCTGGTTTCGTGCCATGAATTGGTTGAGCTGAAGCCTGTTCGACCGGGTGCTGGGCGGTATACCATTCCAGAGCAAGCCGCGACGGTCGCGCGGACTGAACAGGACACACTCTCCAGCGCTTATTGAGATTGCCGGCCCCATGTTGAGATTGCGGGACGGCTTATTGATTCTCATTGAGACGACGGAGGGGGTGTCAGTGATATGAAATGAAACGAAACGCCGCGGCGGCTTCGTTTTGACCACTTGCTGCCCGGCATCGTCATTCGTGGGAGAGTTCATGAACGGTCTCAGTATTCGTCAAGATGCCTGCGCGCTGGATTTTCTCGCCCTGGGGGCGCTGGTCCATCGGCTGGACCCCGGCGTGGTGCCTTTTCGCAAGGCGCGCTCGTTCGACATTCACGTTTCCGGCGGCGAGTACAACGTGGCAGCCGGGCTGTCGGACTGCTTCGGACTGCGGACCGGCATCGCCACCGCGATGGTCAACTACGGCATCGGCGAGCTGGTGCAGTCGCGGGTGCGCGAAGCGGGCGTCACGCCCTTCTACAAATGGTTCGAGCACGATGGGGTGCGCGGGCCGAACATCGCCACGGTCTACAGCGACCGCGGCCAGGGAGTACGGCCGCCGGTGGTCTTCTACAACCGGGCCAACGAGGCCGGCGCCCTGCTGAAGCCCGGAGACTTCGACTGGGCGAAGATCTTCGCGGGCGGGGTGCGCTGGTTCCATTCGGGCGGCATCTTCTCGGCGCTGTCGGCGACGACTTCGGAACTGATTATCGAAGGCATGCAAGCCGCCAAGGCGGCCGGCGCGGTCGTGTCCTTCGATTTGAATTACCGCGCGAAGCTCTGGGCTTCCGTCGGCGGGCCGCAGCGCGCCCAGGAAGTGCTGAAGCGCATCGTGGACCACGTCGATGTGCTGATCGGCAACGAGGAAGACATGCAGAAAGGGCTGGGCATTGCCGGCCCGGAGGTGGCGGCCAAGTCGAGCCTCGATCCGGACGTCTTTTTCCTGATGATCGACCGGGTCGCCGAGCAGCACCGCAACATCAAGCTGGTGGCGACCACGCTGCGCGAGGTGCATTCGACCAATCGCCACGACTGGGGCGCGGTGCTCTGGCTCAACGGGAAACGCTACGCCAGCCCGACTTGCCAACTCGACGTTTACGACCGCATCGGCGGCGGCGACGGTTTTGGCTCGGGCCTGATCTATGGCTTCCTCACGGGGCAGACGCCGGAGCAGGCGCTGCGGCTCGGCTGGGCGCACGGCGCGTTCCTCACGACCTATCACGGCGATGTGACCATGGCGCGGCGCGAAGAGGTGGAAGCGTTTGCGCTCGGTGGCTCGGCGCGCGTGCAACGGTGAACGGGTGAAGACGGCCAACACGCTTCTGCGAAGCGTCGCGAACCAGCAACCGGCCGCACTCGTCGGCGATCCGATCCGAACACACTCCATTTTGCAACCAGGGTGACATCATGGCCTACTTTCCCGAAGTCGAGAAGATTCGCTACGACGGCCCCGATTCGACCAATCCGCTGGCCTTCCGGCACTACAACGCCGAGGAGAAGGTCGAAGACAAGACCATGCGCGAGCACCTGCGCTTCGCCGTCTGCTACTGGCATACCTTCCGCGGCATGGGCGGCGATCCGTTCGGGCCGGGCTGCGCGGTGCGGCCCTGGGAGGACGGCACCGATTCCGTGGAGATGGCGAAGAAGCGAGTGCGCGTCGCTTTCGAGTTCATCGAGAAGCTCGGCGCGCCCTATTACTGCTTCCACGACCGCGACGTGGCCCCCGAAGGCAAGGGTCTGAAGGAAACCAACGCCAACCTCGACGCGGTCGCGGCGGTGCTCGAGGAAGAGATGCAGCGGACGGGCATCAAGCTGCTCTGGGGCACCGCCAACCTGTTCAGCAATCCGCGCTTCGTCCACGGCGCTTCCACGAGTTGCAACGCCGACGTCTTCGCCTATGCGGGCGCGCAGGTCAAGAAGTGCCTGGAAGTCACGAAGGAGCTGGGCGGCGAGAACTACGTCTTCTGGGGTGGGCGGGAAGGCTATTCCAACCTCTACAACACCGACCTGAAACGGGAGCTGGACCACCTCGCCAAGTTCTTTCACCTGGCGGTGGATTACAAGAAGAAGATCGGTTTCCAGGGGCAGTTCCTGATCGAGCCGAAGCCCAAGGAGCCGACCGTCCATCAATACGATTACGATGTCGCCAACGTGGTGGCATTCCTGCGCGGCTACGGCCTGATCGATCACATCAAGCTGAACGTCGAGACCAACCATGCCACGCTCGCCGGCCATACCATGATGCACGAGCTGGCCTATGCTTCGGCCTATGGTCTGCTCGGCTCGATCGACGCCAATCGCGGCGATTTGCTGCTGGGTTGGGATACCGATCAGTTTCCGACCGACCTCTACCTGACGACCCAGTGCATGCTCGTGATCCTGGGGCAAGGCGGGCTAGCCCCCGGCGGGGTGAACTTCGACGCCAAGGTGCGACGCGAGAGTTTCGAGCCGGTCGATCTCTTCCATGCGCACATTGGCGGCATGGACGCCTTCGCGGCCGGCTTGAAGATTGCCGCCAAGATTCGGGCCGACGGCGTGCTGAAGGACTTCGTCAAGCAGCGCTACAGCTCGTGGGATAGCGGCATCGGCCAGCAGATCGAGTCCGGCAGCGCGAAGTTCGAGGACCTGGAAAAGTACATGCTCGACAAAGGCGATGCGGCGAAGAATGTCTCCGGACGGCAGGAAATGCTGGAGAATATCTTCAATCGCTACATTCGCTGAGCGTTCAGCTTGAGTTTCGTAGGGTCCGCTGTGCGGACCATGAACCATCCCATGCCGATGGTTCAATGGTCCGCACAGCGGACCCTGCAAAATTACGATCCGGCAGATGGCTCGGTCGCGACCGCTGCTGGCAGCGCCGCTTCCTTCTTCGCGAACAACCGCCAGACCACGCATGTCTCCAGCGCGATCGCCGCCAGCAAGCCGAGCACGAGCCAGGGAATCAGATTCAGCAAGCCGATCAGGCGCACGACTTCCGGGGAAAGTCCGGCGGTCGGCGAGCGCGCTGCCTCGATCTCGTACTTCGGCAGGAAACCGGCATGTCGGTTCGTGGCGGTGGCTGCCTTGTGCCCGAGAGCGTCGAGGCGGGGCGCGAGCAGCCAAACCGGGAGCAGGGAAAGCGCCAGCAGCACGCAGATCGCTTGCTGCTTGAGGTAGCTCTTTCTCGTGTGCCGGAACAAGCTGTAGAGCTTGATCTGCACGGGTTCCATGAGGGGAACTCCGAATCGTGCGAAGCCGCGAGCGGCCGGATTAACGCGCGGCCAGCGCCGGCTTCGCTTCCTTGACCGCCTGGATCACGGCCTGCATGAAAGCGGGCAGGTCGTCGGGCTTGCGGCTGGTGATGATGTTGCCGTCGCGGACCACCTCGGCGTCGACGTACTTGCCGCCGGCGTTGATGACGTCGTCCTTGATGGCGAAGAAGCAGGTGGCCTTACGGCCCTTCAGCGCCTGAGTGGAACAGAGCATCCAGGGACCGTGGCAGATGGCGGCCACGGGCTTGCCCTGCTCGGCCATGGTGCTGGTGAGCTTAATCATCGGCTCGCAACGGCGCATGTGGTCGGGAGCGTAGCCGCCGGGGACGATCAGCAGGTCGAAATCGTCGGCGGACACGTCCTTGGCCGCCTTGTCGCTCTTGGCGGGGTAGCCCAGCTTGCTCGGATAATTCTGGCCTGCCTCAGGGCCGACCAGCGTCACCTTGCAGCCCGCTTCGCGCAGCCGATAGACCGGATACCAGACTTCCATCTCTTGATACATCTGCTCGATCAGGACTGCGGCGCGTTTACCTTGAAGTTCGCCGGTTGCAGTGCTCATGAACTCTCTCCTTGGAATTCGACCTTCGATCATCGCCTGCCCGTGGGTTACGATTCCAATCGTGACAATCACGACGGCCTGTCACGATTGGAATCGTAACCCACGGGCCAGAAGTCGCTCGATTAAACCCTAGTATAATTGTTTTCCCGATACCAGGCCATCGTCTGGGCCATGCCCTCGTCGAAGCAGACGCGCGGCCGATAGCCCAGTTCCTGCCGGGCGCGCTCGATGCTGAAATCGAGGTTCAGGCCGAGCAGCTTGACGCGCGCCTGCGTCAGCCGGGGCGGTTCCGGCGCTTTTTGCTGTTGGGCTTGGCGCTCCATGACCCAGGCCAGCGCCTTGGCCAGCCAGAGGGGCACGGCCACCGGGCGGGGCGGCGGCAGTTCGAGCGACTGGACGATGCTCTCGATGAAGCGCTGCTTCGAGATGTATTCGCCGTCGGTGAGATTGTAGACCCGGCCGACGGCCTGGGGAGCTTCGATGGCCAGGCCGACGGCGTCGATCAGGTTGCCGACGTAGATGGTGTTCATGGCGCGGCGGCGGTTGCCGAGATAGCGCACCAGGCGGCGGCGGAGCGACTCGACCAGTCTCGGCAAGACCGTGCGGTCGCGCGGGCCATAGACGAAACCGGGCCGCAGCACGACGACCGGCAACTGAAAGTCGCGGTGGTATTGCAAGGCCAGCCGTTCGCCCTCGGCCTTGGTCTGCGTGTAGCCGTCGAGATGCTGTTCCGGCGGCGGTTCGGATTCGTCGGTGCCGTAGTGGTGCCGGGCGGCGTAGACGCCGAGCGTGCTGAGGTGGACGAAGCGGTGGATGGGCAGGCCGCGACAGGCGTCGAGCAACGTCCGCAGGCCATCCACATTGACGGCCCGGTACTCCTCGACGGGGCCCCAGTCGCCCA
>JAGVLI010001053.1 GCA_020054355.1 Planctomycetales bacterium
CCGGCCTTCACGCTGGCGTCGGCGGCGGGGGTGTGCCGGACCAGGGCGAGCAGCAGCGTCATGGTCTGCTCGGCGGTGCTGACCGTGTTGCCGCCCGGCGTGTTCATGACGACGATGCCCTTGCGAGTAGCCGCGGCGACGTCGATGGTATCGACCCCCGCACCCGCGCGGACAATGGCCTTGAGCTTGCCGGGGTTTTCCAGTTCGGGCGCTTTCAACTTGGTATCGCTGCGAACGATGACCCCATCCGCCGCCCCGAGCGCGGCTTGCAGGTCCGCGCCCTTGAGCTTGGGTCGCTCGTCGATCTCGATCCCCGCTTGGCGCAGGAGATCGATTCCGCCCTGGTCCAGGCTGTCGGCAATGAAAACGCGCGGCATGAATGGGGCACTCATCAGATAGGATCGTCGGGGCCAACCGTTAGCAGTTGGACTTGCACCACCGACACCAGGCAATCGTCTGGAGAGTAGTTATATGCGACCGACAGCGGCGGCACCGTATACTGACGCTTGCCGTTCGCATCCGGAGCGGCGATTTCCGGATAGTGACTCAACACATGGTCGATGCGGTTGGCAGCCTGTTCGACGGAAGCGGCGGTTGGTGCTACGAGGTAGAGCCGCATCAGTTCGTCCAGGGCGTCGGGCTGAAAGACCACTGTGAAGGGCATTTGTCGACTTCCTGCGCGGCTTAACTTCCCACAGTGGACGCTTGAGATTGCTGATGCTGTTCGCGCAGCGCGCGGACATAGGCCACCGCTTCTTCGGTGGTGAAGTCAGGCTCGCCGGCCGCCTTGCGTTGTTCTCGTACCCTTTCGAATTCGCGCACCCAACCCCAGAATTCCCGCAAGGTAGCGCCGGGCTGGCCGTCGGTCAGGCGGCGCTTGAACTCCTCCGGATCGAACGGTATTCGTGGCTGGGATTGCAGCGCGATGTTGGTGGGAAAGAACACGCCTAGCACCTTGCCGGCGGTGTCATAAATTTCCACCGGTTCGGTGAATAGCAGCAGGTCCTTCAGCAAGCGCGTGTCATCGGCAATCACGCGGATCATGACGCACCTCCAAAAATCGGCCTACTTGATTGTGGGCCATCCCCGCGCGGCTGTCGAGGGCAAAGCCCAGCGCTCGCCTTCGGCTCGCGGCAAAACGATTACGTAGTTTTCACGCCTTCCGCGAACACCTGCTGCGCCGCCGCCACGCCGCTGCCGGGCTTCACCGGGAAACCCGCTTCGAGCAGCACCAGTTCCAGGCCGGAGAGGGCCGCCAGCACGTCGAACTGGTCCGTGTAGCCCATGTGCGCGATGCGGATAATCTTGCCCTTGAGCGTGTCCTGGCCGTTCGCGACCCGCAGGCCGTATTGCTTTTCGAGCTTCGAAATCAGGGCGCTGCTGTCCAGGTTCGCCGGCATCTTGGCGACCGTCAGGCCGTCCGTCGGCCGTTCGGCGAAGAGTTCGAGGCCCATCGCCTGGATGCCCGCGCGGGCGGCAGCGCCCAGCTTGGCATGGCGCTTCCAGACGTTCTCGATGCCTTCCTTGCGCATGCGCTGCAGGCTCAGCCGCATGGCCTTGATGAGCGTGTTGGCTGGGGTGTAGGGCGTGTCCGATTCCTTCTCGATCTTGTCGCGGTACTTCTTCAGGTCGAAATAGAAGAGCTTGGCGGCCGTGTTGGCTTCGATGACTTTCCACGCTTTCGGGCTGACCGAGACGAACGCCAGGCCGGGCGGCAGCATCAGGGCTTTCTGCGAGCCGGTGACGTTCAGGTCGATGTTCCAGGCATCGGTTTCGCAGGGCACGACGCCGAGGCCGCTGATGGTATCGACCAGCAGCACGGCGGGCGTCGGGGCCACCAGCTTGCCGTAGGCTTCGATGTCGTTGGCCACCCCCGTTGCGGTTTCGCTCAGGGTGGCGCAGACGGCTTTCGCGTCCGGATGATCCGCGAGTGCCTTCTTCAGCGCCTCCGGCGGCACCGCCTGGCCGTAGGGCACCGTGACGTTGACCGCCTCCACGCCGAACGCCTTGCACAAGTTCTTCCAGCGCTCGCCCCAGCGGCCGGAGATGAGCAGGATGGCTTTCTGGCCCGGCGCCAGGCAATTCGCCAGGGCCGCTTCCATGCCGCCGGTGCCCGAACTGGTCAGGATGCAGACCGTATTCTTGGTGCGGAAGACGTACTTCAGATCTTCCTCGACTTCCGCGAGCACCTGGCGAAACTCGGCCGAACGGTGAAACGTCACCGGTTTCGCCAGTTCGAGCAGGGTTTCCTCGGGCACCATCGACGGACCGGGCGTCAGCAAGCGGGGTTTCATGCCAGCAATTCCTTTCGGGCGGATCGAAGAGCGCGTCACGCAGAGTATTGTAAAAAGAACGGACCCGAAGGGGAGCGCTCGGTTCGCGCTCGCCTTCGGGTCCTGGGGCCGCGCTGCCCTTCGGGTCGCGGCTAAACCTCTCAACCACCTTCCTCCGTCATTTCAGTAGATCCGCGCGTTCCCGGCCCGCGCCATCCTTATTTGACGACAACGGCTTCCTTGAGACGCCTGATCCAGTACGGCGGATCGCGCTGAATTTCGTCCATGAAGCGGCACGCCATCACGCTGGGCGTGTTGATGCCCTGTTCCCAGGAGCGAACCGTCTTCACGGACACACCGAGAAACAGGGCGAACATCGCTTGACTGGTTCCAAGCAATTTCCGGGTCTTCTTGACCTTCTTGGGATCGTAAGGCTTAGGAATCAGGTTGAGGTCGATCTTTCGGCAAGTGAACTTTTCCGAAATGACCTCATGGCCTTCCAGGCTCTTCGTGAACTCTTGCAGTCCTTGCAAGATTCGCTCGGCGACAGAGGGCTTCATCGCCGACTCCCGCGGTCGCTCGTTGTTCAATGGATCATCCCTTCAATGCGGCCACGCCGTTGGCAGCCTGGTCCGGATCGATCTTGATTCTATACCATTCAATGGTATAGAATCAAGATCGATCCGGACTAACGACTTCTGAACGCTGGGCCTGCTACTTCTTCCCCTCGTTCCAGTAAATCCGCGCATTGCCCGTTGCCCGGCCCACTGCCACGATGTCGATCTTGCCGTCGCCGTTCAGGTCCGCCGCCGCGAGGTCTTCCACCGCCACGCCGCCGTCCTCGATGATTTTTCGCTCCCACTTCGCACCCTTGCCGTCAGTTGCCTTGTAGAGGCGCACGCCGCACTTTTCCTTGAAGGCATCCTTGGCGGTCGGGTTATCGCGGACGCCGATGATGAGTTCCTCGTCGCCGTCGTTGTCGAGGTCGGCGGTCCAGACGCCGTGGCCCCAGCGCAGCTGCTCGTCGATGACGTGGCGGTCCCACAGCTTCTGGCTCGCGTCCTCGGGCTGGGTGTAGACCACCACCTGGTTGCCGTGCCAGGGTTCGATGGTGGCGATGTATTTCTTGCCGTTCTTCAGCTTGCCTTGCTTGATCTCGCTGGCGCCGCGATTGCTCTTGAGGTTCGCCTGGTTGCCCTCGCCAATGTGGTGCTTCACCCACTTGCCGCCTTGGTGCTGGAGCAGGCTGACGCCCTCGTAGCTGGCGCAGAGCACGTCCAGGGGCTTGCCGGGGGGGCCGGGAATCGGCCAGAAGTTATGGGAGACGTGCAGGCTGTGGTCGAGGACGACCTCTTCCCAGCGATCCTTGGTCGGGTCTTTCGGAATACGATAGGCGGTCACGCGCAGCGGCTGGCCGTCGGTCCAGTTATTGTCCTTGGTACTGCCCTTGCCCATCAACGGCACCGACACCAATTGCGGCTTGCCTTCACCCAGCACGTCGGCGAAGCGGATGCGATGGACGGTGGGTTCCTCGCCGATGGGATAAAGCGTCCAGGGGTCGTCGAGCGTCTTGCCGCGCTTCAGCCATTGCAGGGTGCCGCCCGACTTGGTGTTGAACGGCTTCCACTCGGCGCCCACGGCGAAATCGAGCTGGCCGTCGCCGTCGATGTCGGCCGCCGAGATGCAGACGTTGTCCGGTTTGGTCTGGCCTTCGATGATCGAGCGCCGTTTCCAGCTGGGGTTCTCGTACCAGACGATGCGGTTGGTATCGACGACGACGATGTCCTGTTTGCCATCGCCGTTGACGTCCACCAGCGTGACCGCGTAGCCGACCTTCAGCCCTTTCTCGATCTCCTCCATGCGGAAACCAGGGAAGGCGGTCTTGGCATCGTCGGAACGGGCGGGCACGACAAACGCGCCGAGCAGCAGCGCGGCCAGGCAGACGAGCGGGACGGCGGGACGGATCATGGCGGGTATCTCCGGGAGTGGGAACAAGGCTTCGCAGTTTGTGGTATCGCGATGATGAAGCGATGGCCAGGGACGGATCGACGGATCGGGCAAAGTGGCAGCCGGCTGCCGATTCGGGTAAAATACCCGCAACCTGAAAAGAGGGGTGTCATGGAACAACCGATTCGCCACGATTCGAAAATCGTGATTGAAGAAGTGAACGATCTTGAAGGGAGCAAACGCTCCCGTGTCCGGATCGAACAATTTCGCCGGAACAGCGATTGGCTGCAATCGCATTGGGGCGATGTCGTGCCAAGGGCGAGAGGGAAGTTTGTGGCCGTTGCGGGTGAAGAAGCTTACATCGCGGAAACACCGCGAGATGCCTGGGCCTGGGCGGCCGCACAGCATCCGGAAGACCAGGGACCAGTCGTGCAATATGTGCGTCCAGGGCAAGGACCAAGAATCTATGCAGATCGTGGGTAATTGGTGGCTGTGCGACGACGGCACGACTCGGCCGACCTTGGAAGCGGATGTGCGGACAGCGGACGGCACGTTGGTCCGCGAACGTTTCCTCGTCGATAGCGGCGCCGACCATACGGTGCTGAGCGCAGCGCTTCAGGAAAAACTACGATTGCCGCTGCAACCAACCCCTGTGGGAGTAAGTCTGCAAGGGGTTGGAGGAAACCCATCATTTACGGTTGTCAATGCGGTGCTCGAATTGATCCGCGACGATGGAGGACACGCTCACATCCGTGGCGATTTTGCCGTCTTGACCGACCTTGCTGCCGTGGAATTCAGCCTCGTGGGCCGCGACGTGCTGGACCACTTCGACCTGATCGTCAGCCGACGGCGCGGCGCAGTCTGGCTGCTCGGCGGCAATCATCGCTATGCGGTGGCGCAAGCCTGAGCATGGTCGGACAAAAGTGCGGCAGGCCATTGGCTGCGTTGGGATAAGCCATCACCAGAAGGAGGTCCGCCGTGGAACAACCGATTCGCCACGACGCGAAGATTGTCATCGAAGAAGTGACCGATCCGGAAGAGATTGCACGGCATCGGATTGGGATGGAACATTTCCGGCGCAATCTGGATTGGTGGGACGCGAATCGCCAAGCGTTCCTGCCTCATGGCTGGGGCAGGTATGTCGCGATCGCTGGCCAGCAAGCCTTTCTGGCGGACACCCCTGCGGCGGCCTGGGCGTGGGTCCGGGCCCAGCACCCCGAAGATCAAGGCCCCTGGGTCCATTATTTGAAACCAGCCAAAGGACCACGAATTTATGCGCATCACCGGGAAGTGGCGGACGTGTGACGATGGCACTACTCGACCGATTATCGAGGTGCGTGTGGCAAATTCGGATGGCGGCCTGGTCAAAGAACTCTTTCTGATCGACACTGGGGCCGATCAGACCGTACTGAGTCCAGCGCTTCTGGCGGCACTCCAGGTACCGAGGCAACCGCCGCCGCCCGGACTGATACTGCAAGCCGCCAGCGGCGCCACTCCTTATGTCATTGACAGTACAGTCCTGGAATTCACGCGCGACGACGGCGCCACGGCACGGGTTCGTGGCGACTTCGCGGCTTTCACCGATCCGGCGTCCATCGAGCAGAGCTTGCTCGGCCGCGACGTGCTGGATCATTTCGACTTGATCGTCAGCCGGCCGCGCAATGACATTCTGCTTCTCAGCGGCAATCATCGATATGCGGTGGCGCAAGCCTGAGCATGGTCGGGCAAAATTGCGGTAGGCCAATGGCTGCGTTGGAATAAGCCATCACCAGAAGGAGGTCTGCCATGGAACAGCCGATTCGCCACGATTCGAAGATTGTCATTGAGGAAGTGACCGATCCAGAGGAGATCGTTCGCCATCGGATTGGCATGGAGCATTTCAAACGCAACCTGGATTGGATTCAGGCTCATTGGAATGACGTGCTGCCGCACGGGTGGGGAAAGTACCTGGCGGTGGCGGGACAGGAAACGTTCCTCGCCGATACTCCGCAAGAAGCCAGGGCCTGGGCTGAGCAAAAGCATCCCGAAGACCAAGGGGCCTGGATTCACTATCTCAAACCCGCTAAAGGACCGCGGATCTATGAAAATCGCCGGCGAATGGCTGCTTTGTGAGGACGGCCGAACCCGCCCGGTGGTGAAGGCGAACCTCGCGGCCGTGGATGGCAGGGTTTGCAAGGAAACGTTTCTGATCGATACCGGCGCCGATCAAACGGTCCTCAGCCCGCGCTTGCTGGCGGATTTGGCATTGCCGACTTCGCCGCCGCCCGCAGGCACGATCCTGCAATCGGCCAGCGGCGCCAGCCCGTATGTCGTCATCAGCACCGTCCTGGAATTCACGCGCGACGACGGTGCCACGGCGCGCGTGCGTGGCGAATTCGCGGCTTTCACCGACCCGGCTTCCATCGAGCAAAGCCTGCTCGGCCGCGACGTGCTGGACCATTTCGACCTGATCGTCAGCCGGCCGCGCAATGACATTCTGCTTCTCGGCGGCCAGCATCGCTACGAGATTGCGCAGGCCTGAACCGGCTCGCTCCGCCCTTGACAAGCTCTCCCTCCTGCCTGCACAATCAGCACTTACCCTTCTGCGCGAAATTCGGCTCGCCCGCGAACGAACTACGGTACAGGGTCGCCTCCTTACACCTTCGAGGCCCAGCGCTATCATGCCGTTAACTCCCACGCAACGGCCGACCCGGGAATGGCCGCTCCTGGTGCTGGCCGTCGCCCTGGTCGGCGCCGTCTGCATTCCCGTCTGGCAATGGTCCACCGGCGGCGACTCCGCCGCTTTTCACTGGGCGCACTGGACGCCCGAACGCCTGGGCCGGCTGCTGCTCGGCCCGGAGCAGATCGCCTGCTACTGCGCCTTCACCTGGGCGGGTTTCATTCTGCTGAACCGCTACAAGGAAGTGTTACGGCAGCGGCGAGCTTTCCGGCTGGGGTTGCTGCCCACGGAGGAAGGCATCCGCATTCTGCCCGAGGACGCCCGACCGTTGCAGCGCAAGGTCGAGCAACTCGCCAGCCGGGGGCCGTACATCCTGGCCAACATGATCCGCCTGGCCCTGAACAAGTACGCCGCCAGCCGGTCCAGCCCCGATGCGACTGAAACGGTGCGCGTGCAGGCCGAGGTGGATCAAGCCCGGCTCGTCACCAGCATGTCCACGGTGCATTACCTCGCCTGGGCGATTCCCGCGCTGGGCTTTCTCGGCACGGTGCGCGGCCTGGCGGGCAGCCTGAGCATGGCTGGGCAGACCGACGCCGAGATTCAGAAGTTCATCGAGGACGCCACCCGGCATCTCAACGTCGCTTTCGACTGCACCTTGATTGCCTTGCTGCTCAGTCTCTTCCTGATGTTCCTCGTCCACCAGGTGCAGCGCGACGAGGAAGCACTGGTCATCGACTGCCAGCAGTATTGCCTGGAGCATCTCATCAATCGGCTGTACGATCCCGAGCCGGTCAACGTCCAGTCGCCGCCCCCAGGAGCGGCGGGCTGGGAATTGCCCTCGCCCTCGCGGGCCGCCCCCACCACGACGAGGGCATTGCGATGACGCTCTTCGCCGGTCTGGACCTGAACGCCAGCCGCGTCCGGGGCGTGAGCGGTTCG
>JAGVLI010000219.1 GCA_020054355.1 Planctomycetales bacterium
CGAGGCCGATGAGGAGCGCCGGGCGGAAGCCTTCCGCCTGCTGGCGCAAATGCAACGCCTGGACTGGCGGCGCATGCGCCGCCAAGTGCAAGAGATGGTGGCCCGCGACGGCATGGCGACGCTCGGTTCTTTGCTCGCCGAGCACCCGCCCGAGGCGGGCGTCGTCGAGGTGCTGGGCTACCTCCAGATCGCCCACGACGACGGCCATCCCATCAGCCGGGAGGCCGTGGAAGAGGTCGTCATCCCGGCGGATCATGGGGAACAGACGCTTGCCTTGACGGTGCCGCTGGTTCGGTTCGTCACGTGAGGAACTGCGGATGGCAAGCACCGACCTACCGGAGTTTCGCGACTGGAGCATCGCCGCCGTCCGGCTCCTGCAAGGAGTCATTTATTCGGACGACGAGCGCCCGTGGAACCTGGTTCTGGCCTCGCAGTCGCATCTGGTTACCTATTTTGCACGGCTGGGTCTGCTGTTGGTCGTGGACGAGCCGGAAGGGCTGGCCTACCTGCGGCAGTTGACCGACGACGAGCAACCGGCAGGGTACGAACAACTTCCGAAGCTGTATCGCCGGACGCGGCTGGGTTACGACGAGACGCTGCTATGCGTCATGCTCCGCGAAGAGCTGCGTCGCTTCGAGGAGGAAGAATTGCACGACGAGCGGTGCGTCATTGACGGGGCCGAGCTGTTCGACCAGTGGCGCGGCCTCCTTCCCGCCCAGCACGACGAGGTTCGCTCGCGACGCGAGGTGTCCGCCGCCCTGGCCAAGCTCGAAGACCTGGGCTTCATCCGCAAGTTCAGCAACGAGCCGGAAACGTGGGAGATCCGCCGCATCCTCAAAGCTCGCCTGCCGGCGGCCGAGCTGGAAAGCTTGAAAGCGCAGTTGCTGCGCGCAGCGGGCGAACGAGGGCGAGGCGAACGCGCCCGTGATACCGATGGACAATAACTTCTTGACCGACCCCTGTCCCCGCGCGGGCTTTCGACTGCACAAGCTCGAAGTCTACAACTGGGGCACGTTCGACAGCACCGGCGGCGGCGTGCATGCGGTCCGGCCTGCGGGCCAGACGGCCCTGCTCATCGGGCAAAACGGATCGGGCAAATCGACCCTTGTCGATGCCCTGCTGACGCTCCTGGTGCGCCCGGTGGTCCGCAACTACAACGTGGCGGCGGGGGCCGGTAAGCAGGAACGCAACGAACGCAGCTACATCAAAGGTGCTTACGGCCGTCTTGGCCGCGACGAAGAAACCGGCGCCGAGGTGCAGTTCTTGCGCTCCGGCAGTTCTCACTACTCCGCGCTGTTGGCGTGCTTCCGCAATGAGAGCAGCGGCCAGGCGTTCACCGTCGCCGTTGTGCTCTACCTGAATAGCGAGGGCGGGGCTGAAAAAGTGTACTGCTTTGCGCCGGCGGAGCGCTCCATCGCCGCGGACTGCGCCGGCCTGGCCAGCACCGAGAAACTCCGGCAGCAGATGGAGAAGCGCGGCTTTCGGGCGACGACCAGCTACACCGAATATCAGTCGTGGTTCGCCAAGATGACGGGCCTGCGTCCGAAGGCGATGGACGTTTTTAACCAGACGGTGGCCGTCAAGGACATTCGCAGTCTCACCGGCTTTATCCGCGAGCACATGCTCGAAGCCAAGGCGTGGGGCGAGAGGGTTGACAGCCTGCTCAATCACTTCACCCAGCTCAGTGAAGCCCATCAGAGCCTGGTGCGCGTGCGGCGCCAGTCCGAGTTGCTCGAACCGGTCGCCTCACTCGGCGAAGCCTACCAGGAGCAAGCCCGGCAGCTGGAACAAGCCCAACGTTTGCTCGAAGCCGCGGACTCCTTCTTCCGCCAGAAGACCGTGGACATGCTCGCCCCGGAATGTGCGGCACGACAAGCAGAACTGGTGGTCGTGCGGCAGAAGAAGGACCAGCTGGGCCGTGACATCACCGCGACCCAGGAGGAATGCCGGCGGCTGAAAAACGAACTCGAACATGCCGGCGGGGAGCGCCTGCGGCAAATCCCCTTGCTAATCCAGAACCATGAAGCGCAAGCCGAGACGAAACGCGAAGCCGCCCGTCGGTACCGCGAGGCGCTTCGGGCCGCGGGGCTTTCGGATGAAGTGACGAATGGGGCGACATTCGCGGCGGTCCAGTCGTTGCTGGTGCCGTTGTCCCAGGAGCTTGAGAAGCAGGTTGCCGACGCGGAAAAACGCCGGGACGATCTGGTCGTGGAGCGCGGCACCCTCAAGCGCACCCTGGAAGAAAACCAGACGGAGTTGGAGGCGCTCGCGAAGCGCGGAGGGAATTTGCCCGAGGCGTTCGCGCACCTGCGACGGCAGTTGTGCGACGACCTGCACATCGCGGAGAAAGACATTCCGTTCGCCGCCGAGTTGATCGCGGTCAGGCCCGAGGAGCGCGCCTGGGAAGGCTCCATCGAAATGGTGCTTCGCAACTTCGGCCTCAGCCTGCTGGTGCCGCAGAAACACTACCAGGTCGTCAGCAGTTATGTGGATCGGACGCGCCTGATGGACACCGCGGGTCGCGGCCAGCGCCTGGTCTACCTGCGTGTCGGTGAGCGGGCCGCGCCGCCAGCGGGCGCCGTCCCCCACGCGCAGTCCTTGTTGCGAAAGCTGGTTTTCCGGGAAGGTCATTCGCTATTGCCCTGGTTGAAAGGCGAGTTGGCCGAGCGCTTCGATTACCGATGCTGTGAGGACCTGGCCGAGTTCCAGGAAGCGCAACCACCGGCGATGACCCGGCAACGGCATGTCAAACTGCGCGGTGGCCGGCACGAAAAAGATGACCGCGACCGCAGCGCGGATCCCCGGAACTACGTGCTCGGCTGGGACAACCGCGAGAAACGGCGCCGCCTCGCCGAGGCCGTGCAGCAGCTGCGCGACGAGCAAGAACGGTTGCACCTGCGGATTACCAAGCTCGAACAAGAATTGACCGGGCTTCGCAGTAGGCAAGCGGCCACCGCGAAAGCCCACGAAGTTACCGATTTCGCGCTGATCGACCACGCCCACCACGAGCGTGAGGTCGAGGCCCTCCGACTGGAGAAGCATCGCCTCGAAGAGCAGAATGACACCATTCGTCTGCTGAAACAGCGGCTTGGCGAGGCGGAATCCCAGCAGACCGCGTTGCAGCAACGACGGGACGATGCCATCCGCAGCGAGACCACGCTTGGGCGGGAACTGGACGAGGGACAGCGGCTCATCACCAACGCCCAGGCGACCCTCCGACAACGGCAGGCGGAAGGAATCCTTGCCCGCCATGCCGCCAGTTTCGCCGACCTGGAAGCGTACTTCGTGGCCCAGCCACTGACCGCTGATCGTCTGTTCGAGGAGGAGAGGGCATTCCGGGACAGCCACCACGCCGATGTCGAGCGGCTTCGGCGTGCCATCGAGCCCGTGAAAACCGACCTTTGCAAGGCAATGCTCCGCTTCCTTCACGAATTTCGCGAAGAGCGAACCGACCTCGAACCAAACGTCGATTACCTGGATAGTTTTCTTCAGTTGCGGGAGCACATTCGCCGCGAGGATCTATCGCGGCACGAACAGCGGTTCAAGGAACGGCTCAACGAGAAGGTCCTCCAAGAGATCGGCCTGCTGAACGGGGCTTTTCAGACCGAACGCAACGAGATCACCTCGAAGATCGGCCTGTTGAATCGATCCCTCCAGAAGCTGGAATATCGGCCCGGAACCCACATGCGGCTGGAACCGCGACAGGTGCGCGATGTGGAGATTGCCGAATTCCAGGACTCCCTCAAGGCATGCCTGGCGGGAACATTTGAGGGCACCCTGGAAGCTGACGAGGCCCGCTTCCTGCAGGTCGAAAAGCTCATCAACCGGCTGCGCGAGGAGCAGCGCTGGCGCGACAAGGTCACGGACGTTCGCCGCTGGTTCGAGTTTGCCGCCCGGGAAATCGACACGGCAACGGAGGAGCAGCGCAGCTATTTCGAGGACAGCACCGGGCAGTCGGGCGGCGAGAAGGCCAAGCTGGCCTTTACCATTCTCGTGGCTGCCATCGCCTACCAGTACGACATCGACCCAGAAAGCGCCGCGAGCAACCGGTTTCATTTCGTCGTCGTGGACGAGATGTTCTCCAAGGTGGACGACCAGTACGCGACTTACGCCTTGGAGTTGTTCCGCAAGTTTGGCCTGCAGCTATTGATCGTCGCACCGCTGGACGCCAAAGCGTTGGTCACGGAGCCCTACGTGGGCTGCTACCTCCACGTCGTCAAGGACGCGTCATCAAATCGTTCCGAGGTGTTCAGCATGACGGCCCGGGATTTCCAGGAGATCATTGCCGAAGAAGCCGGCACTGCGAGCTCCGTGCCTTCGGCCGCGCGACGTGTGCCGCGCTAGAACGGGCGCATCAGCAATGATTCAACCGGAAGAGATTCGGCGAAAGGCGGAGAACCTCTACGCGAGTTTTCTCCAGGCCTGGCTGCGCGGCGACGACTCCTTCTTTCCGCGAACCATCCCCGCCAACAAGGTTCCCGACGCCGCCGATGTCGCCGCCGCGATTAGCTCCGTTTCGCGCCTGCGCGACGGTTCCAAGGAGGTGGTTGGGTACGGATACACGATCGAGTGGCGCGAGGTGAATTCCCGCAAGCTCGGCCGCAACAAGTTTCCGTCGCGCATTCTCTTTGAAACTCGGGAGGACTACCTCCGCTACATTGCCAAGCAGCGCGCCTTCGCCTCGTTCACGGAGGCCGTCAGCCAGTTGCGGGCCACCTTTCCGGTCCTGGAGAGCTGGATTCGCGCGAACACACTGAGCGTCGTCGAGGCCGCCCCGGAACTGGAAGGCCTCATCCACGTCGTCCAGTTCTTCCGCGACCATCCGCGGCCCGACCGCTTCGCTCGCGAACTGCCGATTCCCGTTGATACCAAATTCATCGAGCGGCATCAGGGCCTGCTGCGGGAATGGCTGGATCTCGTTCTGCCGCCCCACGCCATCCGCGCCGACGAGGACCACTTCGAGCGTCGCTACGGCCTGCGCTACGCCGAACCGCAACTGCACGTGCGGTTACTGGACCCTTCCCTCCGCCAGGAGCTGAGTTTGCCGTGGTCGGAGTTCTCCTTGCCCTTGCACACGCTTGCCAAACTCCCGGTGCGCAAAACATCGGCCGTCGTCGTGGAAAACAAGGTCAACTTGCTGACCCTTCCGGCGTTGGACCGCACGATCGGTCTGGGTGGTCTGGGGCGCGGCGTGACGATCCTGCGCCACGTTCCCTGGCTCAAGCAGATGCCAATGGCCTATTGGGGAGATATCGATGTCGAAGGGTTCGAGATTCTCTCCGCGCTGCGCGCCGTCTTTCCGCAGACGTGCAGCGTGTTGATGGACCTTGCCACGCTCGACCGTTGGTGCCACCTGGCATCGCAGGGCAAGGGGCGGACGCCGGACGTACCGGTACACCTGAGCGACCAGGAACGAGCGGCATTTCTTTGTTGCCGTGAGCGCAATCTACGTTTGGAACAAGAACGGCTGCCCGTTCCGGATGCCGGCTGGAGCCTCCCGGCCAACGCGGCCGAGCAAACGAACAATACCCAGGCTCAGGGTGTCGGTCCCAAGTAGGCCTGCGCAACAATCCAGTCCTTATTCCCAAGGCCATCCACACGCGGTCCGTATCGCTTGATTGGGCTGGAGAACTTGCAGCCACGTTCGTCCGGAGAATCGGCACAGAAATCCCCGACTGCGGCAGGATCATTTGCTGTCGGCGCTGGCTGGGCGGTCTTTCGGTGGGGGAGTGATGTGGGAAAGCGCGACGCAGTCAACGCTACTGCTTGCGGTAAGTCTCGCCAAATTGATGCGAAGGGTCTGACCCGTTTCTTCCCAGGAGACTTGCCAATGGGATGCTAGCTCCTTGGTAACCAGGTCCACTTCCCACGGGTGTATAGGCTGGCCGTTCGATTCGACAAATGGGCCGTCTGTCTCGGTTAGGACACGGTCGCGCGGGATCCGGCTCAGGATCTCCCGACCTTTCTTCGACCGAAACATGGGAAGGCCGACGCTGAACCAGCAGCCAAAGGCGATGGCCGCGTCCAGTTCGGCTAACGTGCCCGAAAACCAGTGCAGCACGGGCACGCCAGCATTGGGAAAGCGCCTCAGGCTGTCGAGTACGGGACCGGCTGCGCCACGACTGTGGATGGACATCAGCCGGCCGCCCCCTGACGCGCACGATCGCAAGATGTGTTCGAAAACCTGAACCTGAGCCGGCCACGCCGCCTTGAGGTCGGGGGAGCCGTCCAGGCCGATCTCTCCAACCCAGCGGACCGCGGGCAGATGTTCATCGAAGAGATCAACTTCGCGGCTGCGTTCTCCCGCGAGTTGCGGGTGCAGTCCGAGCGCTGTCTCGATCGGGTCTCCCGCTCGGGTCAATCGGACGGTACCGCGATAGGCGGCAGGGGTGGTCGTCACGGACACGACGAATACCTGGAGCCGGCGACAGCAGTCCACGACGCTGAGCGGGTCGGGGTAGAGGTCGATGCGGCAATGCAGATCCATCATGTGACCCTGACTCCTTTCAGGAAAACCTGCAGCTCCTTCATTCCCTGGTTGACGACCGCGCGGTAGCGGGACTTGTCCGGAATCAAGTCCGAGGCCAGCGTCGCTCCCAGGAACGAGTCCAGGCCATCGTCCCGTGGCGTGGCGATCGCCAGCACCGCCGACCGCACGTCGTTGTACCGCGCGTGGTCCGCGTCGTCCCTGCCAAGATCCTGGCAGATGTAAACAGTCTTGTCGGGCTTCTTCCAGCGGACAAAGGCGGCCCGCCGGATCATGCAGGGCACACAGCGGCCACAGTGAAGCAGGCCGTTGCGCCGATAGCGGCCGCAACTGGTCGCCTCGTGGGCTCGCTTGCGGAGGTATTTCTGGTCGCGGCATTCGGAGAGCATCATCCCCTTGGTCTTGAACCTGTAGGGATTCTGCAACGTGACGCGCAAGTCCGCGTTCGCCACCAGGCGCTGAAACTGGGCGAGGAATACGGGGTGGGTCGTGCGCGTACTGAGGCTCCCCAGGCGGGCGTCCGTGAGCGGCGGGTTGACGGAGATGAAGCCGTTCTCGGGCACGTAGAGCGTGACCGTCTTGTCCTGTTCGTAGCGCCGCAGCGCCGTGGCGGCCAGGGTCCCGTAGGCCAGGAAGATCAAGGACCGGGAACGTTGCGAGCGCTCGTTCTCGCCCGGCGAGCTGGCATTGTGATTCAGCTGGAAATGCCGCAAGCCACCGCCGATCTCGCCGGCGAAGAGGGTTTGCTTTTCCGCGTCTCCGAGCACAAGTTGGCTGACCACGAGTGGTTTGCTACCTTCAGCCACGAGATCGATTGCGCCGACCAGACTGTCGATGCCGCCGGAAAGCAGCGCGACGCATGACTCGGCGGGCGCTTTCACCTGGCTTGGCGAAAAAGCGAACTTGTCGCGAGAAAAACTCAGCGTCCAGCGGTCCGTGGTCAGAAAGCGGAGCATACCTTCGAGCAACGCCTTTTGCGCGGTCCAGAAGTCCGGGTCACTCACGCCGACGGCCAGGTCGAGTTCCCGGGTCCAGCCATCCGGGCTGGTCGTCCGGAGCACTGCCGAGTCGGCGACGAAGACGGACAGGGCAATGGAAAGCAGGTCCCACGCGCGAACTGCCGGGCGGACCTGATGGGCCGTCAAATCCTCGATCAGTGCGGCTCCGGCGGTGGCGAGGCGCGTGGAGTCGCCGCGGCCGTACAGCAGGATGGGGATGCACCGCCGGCTCAGGACAGGGATCGCTTTGGACGAAGAAGAGGCGACGAATTTCATTGGGCGTACCCCGAAAACACGTCAAACGCGGCCACCAGGGCACGCTGCACGAGCTGGCCGACACGGCCGCCGGTGAGCTTCTGGCCAGCGTCACGGATCTTGCGGAAGGCCGCGGAGACGGTCTCGCGAATGTACTCGCGCACTTCTTTCAGGCGCGCCAGCGCCGTGGAGGCGCTGGGCGCTTTGTCCTGGATGGTCGTGCCGACATCCAGCATGAAGCGGCGAAAGACGTCCATGCCGACGAACTGCTCCACGACGAATGCCCGCTGATCTTCGGTCAGGTTCAAGGGATCGGCTTCCGGGTCGCGTTCGGCCAGTTGCGACAGCGCGTCGTTGATGGACTTCCGGCTGGCCTCGGCGTCCTGGGTGCCGTCCACCGGGCAGGCGGCCTCAATCACCGCGTCGATGACCTCCCGCGCGGATCTTCCGGCCAACAAGCTGCGGTCGAGCTGGCCCCCGCCTTCTCCCGGGGCTTGGCCCCCGAGAGCCCGGTAGA
>JAGVLI010000404.1 GCA_020054355.1 Planctomycetales bacterium
ACCGCGCCCGGCAGCTGCACCGCCCGCATCCCCGCCGGATAGCCGTTGAACTTCACCGGGACGCCGTTGACCTGGGCGAAGGAATCCAGCAGTTGCTCCGCCTGCAACGGTCGGATCAGGCCG
Source organism: Planctomycetales bacterium (assembly GCA_020054355.1). Taxonomy (GTDB): domain Bacteria; phylum Planctomycetota; class Planctomycetia; order Gemmatales; family Gemmataceae; genus JAGVLI01. The sequence goes on from JAGVLI010000404.1 coordinate 124, forward strand.
TGCGAGAAGTTGATGTCGTCTTCCCGGTTCGTCTCGTTCGGCGCTGCGGACAGCTGATAGGTCTTGGAGTTCGCGATGGTGCGGATCAGGTGGCGCAGGTCGAACTGGTGAGCGATGAAGTCCTTTTCCAGCGCCTTGAGCAGCGGCCCATTGATCGGCGGGTTCGAGGCGCGGAAATCGTCGTTGGGATCGACGATGCCCTTGCCCAACAGGTGGTGCCAGATGCGGTTGACTTGCGTGCGGGCGAAGAACGGGTTCTTCGGGCTGGCGATCCAGTCGGCCAGCGCCTGCAAGCGGTCGGCGGGAGCAATGCTCGTGGCGGCGGTCAGGAAGCGCGGCTGCAGCGGTTGGCCGGTGCGCGGGTCGTGTACCTCGCCATCGCGGTTCTGGAAGACCACCTGCTCGCCGTCGAACTCATGGGCGTCAAGTCGGTCCCGCCGGTTGTTCTCGACGATGCGGTAATCGACGCGGGCGAAGAACGCCGCCAGGCTGTGATAGTCGTTCTGCGTCCACTGGTCGAACGGATGATTGTGGCAGCGGGCGCACTGGATGCGGATGCCCAGGAAGACCTGCGCTGCCGCTTCCGCCCGCGCCTGCGGTTCGCGCAGCGCCCGGTAGAAGTTCGCCGCCGGTTCGCTGTAGGTGCTGCCACGGGATGCAAGGATGTCGCGGGCAAACTCGTTGAGCGGCTGGCCGGAAGCGATGCTCTGGCGAATCCAGTGATGGAAGGCCGCCACGCCCTTCTTGTCGAGCGTCTTTTCCTCGTTGCGCAGCACATCGGACCATTTCAGCGCCCAGAAGTCGGCGAACTCCGGACGTTGCAGCAGCCGGTCGATCAGCCGGGCGCGCTTGTCCTGTCCGGCATCGTTCAGAAATTGTCGAGCTTCCTCGGCGGTGGGCACGCTGCCGAGCAGGTCGAGGTAGACGCGCCGCAGGAAGACGCTGTCCGAGCAGACTTCCGACGGCTGCACGCGCAGCGTCTTCAGCTTGGCGAAGATGTGTTCGTCGATGTAGTTGTTGGGCGCGACTGGCTGCCAGGTGAAGCCGGGCCGTTCCGGGACGAATGCCAGCTGCACCGCAGCCCGATGATCGAGATAGCGCACCAGGATGGTGGTTTCGCCGTGTCGCTGCTTGATGGCTTCACCGCTCGTGGAAACCGCGACCACGGCATTCGCCGGGTCGTAAGCCGCCAGCTTGGTCACGTCGCGCACCGTGCCGTCGTGGAAGGTGGCGCGCACTTGCAGCTGCACCCGGTCGGCCGGTTCGATCAGGACTTGCGCGACGGGCGTCACTTCGATGCGCTTCAGCCGGGGCAGGTCCGTCGGGTCCGTCGGCCGATTGTCCGCGATCCAGCGCTGCAGGATCGAGTATTCCAGGGAGTCGGCGGCAAAGCGTTTGCCGCCCTCGTGCGGCACCTGGGCCGTGGCTTTCAGCAGCAGCAAGCTGTCCGTCGGCCGCAGGGGATCGGTGCGCCGGCCGAGCATTTCGCGCGTCAGCGCTTCGTAATCGAAGGCCGGGTCGTCGCCGCGCAGCGACAGCTTGAAGCCGCCCTTGCCGTTCTGGTTGCCGTGACAGGTGCCCTGGTTGCACCCGGAGCGCGACAGCACCGCCATCACTTCGTTGCGGAAACTGACGGAGGCAGCTTGCACGGCGGTCGGCAACAGGCAGCAGGCGGTCGAAACGAAGCAGGCGAGGACGGCGCGAGGCTGGCACATCGGCTTCTCCCAGCGGCGGCGGGTTGCTGTGGCAGGAATTTCCTACAATAGTTTCGGCCAACGGGCGGAACATTGCAACGTTAAACCCTGCCAGGGGCTGATTGTCCCGCGAGAGGTCAGACCACGGACCGGAGGAGGAAGCAACGTGAGTTCGTCGCCATCACCGTGGATCCGCGAAGTCACGGAAGCCACCTTTCAGCAAGAAGTCATCGAGAAATCCCACGAGAAGCCGGTCGTCGTCGATTTCTGGGCGGCCTGGTGCGGCCCGTGCCGGCAGCTGGCCCCCCTGCTCGAACGGCTGATCGAGGAACGCAAAGGCGAGGTGCTGCTGGCCAAGGTGGATGTGGAGGAACACCAGCGCCTCGCCGAACAGTTTCGCATCGAATCCATCCCCGCCGTCAAGGCATTCCGCAATGGCCAGCTGGCACTGGAATTCGACGGCGTGCTGCCGGAAGCGCACTTGCGGAAATTCCTCGATCAGATTTGCCCGACCGAAGCGGACCGCCTGGCCGATGCCGGGGCCAAGCTCGAAGCCCATAACTCCACCGAGGCCGAGCAGCACTACCGCCGCGCCCTGGAACTGGACCGCAATCACGAAGCCGCCCAGGTCGGCCTGGCGCGGGTGCTGATCGACCAGGGCCAGAAGTCGGCGGCCACGGAAATGCTCGACCGGGTGATTCCTCACGGCGCGCTGGCGGTCGAGGTCGATCGGCTGCGCGGTCTGCTGTCGCTGGGGGCCTCGACCCGCGACCTCGGCTACGAGAGCGTCCTACGCCGTCGGCTGGAGGAAGACCCCAATAACCCTGAAGTCTGCTACGAGTTCGGCTGCCTGCTCGCCGCGCAGGCCAAGTATGCCGAAGCTCTGCAATACTTGCTGACGGCCGGCACCCACGACAAGGAGCTGGCCAAGACCAAGGTCAAGGACACCATGCTCAAGATTTTCCAGGTCGTCGGCGCCCGCAGCGACCTGGCGGATGAATACCGCGACAAACTGCAAAAGGTGCTGTATTGAAGCTGGAGGCTGCCCCGTGGCCAGCGACGAACCCGCCCCGGAACCCTCGCGCCTGGACCGCTTCTTCCGGGTCAGCGAGCGCGGCAGCAGCGTCCGCGTCGAAGCGCTCGGCGGCATCACCACCTTCGCCACGATGGCCTACATCATCGTGGTCAACCCGGCCATCCTGGAAAAAGCCGGCATCCCCGCCGGACCTTGCACCGTCGCCACCATCCTGACCGCCGTTTTCGGCACGTTGCTGATGGCCCTGTACGCCAATCGGCCGCTGGCGGTGGCGCCCTACATTGGCGAAAACGCCTTCATCGCCTTCGGCCTCATGGGTTTGGCGGTAGCCGTCACGCCCCAGCAGCGCCTGGGCACCGTCTTCGTCGGCGGCGTGGCTTTCCTCATCCTCACGCTGCTCAAGCTGCGCACCTGGCTGGCCAATTCCATCTCGCTGAGCATGAAGCACAGCTTCGGCGTCGGCATCGGCTTGTTCCTCATGTTCCTGGGCATGTACAAGACCGGCATCGTCACCAGCTTCGTCACCGGCACGTCGTATCAGCCGCTGCTGCTGGTGCCCGACGGCCAGCTGCTGCGCGCTCCCGACGTGCCGGTCAAAATCGGCCATTTCGGCGATCCGAAGGTCCAGATGGCCATCGGCGGCTTCGTGCTCATCACCATCTTGATGATCCGCAAGGTGCGCGGCGCGATCCTGATCGGTATCGCGGCCACCGCCATCGGCGGCTATGTCCTCGGCGTCGGCAAGAAACCGGAAGCCGTCTTCGCCCTGCCCTTCACCGGCAAGTACGACCTGAGCCAGATCGCCTTCACGCTCGACATCCGGGGCGTCTTGAACCTGACCTTCCTGCCCGTGCTGCTGACGCTATTCCTGGTCAGCTTCCTGGATACACTTGGCACCCTGATCGGCGTGGCGGCGGCCGGCGACATGCTCGACGAGCACGGCAATCTGCCCGAAGTCGAACGGCCCATGCTGGTCGATGCTCTCTCCTCGATCTTCAGCGCCCTGGTCGGGACCTCGACCAGCGGTGCGTACATCGAGTCGGCGGCTGGCGTGCGCGAAGGCGCGCGCACCGGCCTTGCCTCGCTGGTGACGGCGGGCCTGTTCGCCATGACGCTATTCATCATTCCGCTGCTCGAACCGTTGCAGCAGCTGGACTATGCTTACGGCCCGGCGCTGATCGCCGTCGGCGTGCTGATGTTCGGCTCGGTGACGAAGATCGACTTCAACGACTGGACCGAGCTGGTCCCCGCCCTGGCAACCATCGCCCTGATGCTCTTCAGCTTCAACATCGGCAACGGCCTGACCGCCGGCCTGATCCTGCATCCCGTCATGAAGCTCGGCACCGGCCGCTGGCGCGATGTAACCGGCGGCGGGCTGGTGCTGGCAGCGCTCTGCCTGGTCTACTACGTCTTCGGCTTACCGCATTGAAGCGCTTGCATTTCAGCCTGTTCGATACTAAGATTGTTTACAATCTTACAAATGACTCTTGTAGGGTCCGCTGTGCGGACCATTCGACTTCTGGAATTGCAACGGTCTTGGTCCGCACAGCGGACCCTACGAGAATGGCCGAACTGTCTGTGGCGCGTCGTTATGGAGTGCCTTGATGACCGGAGCGCGTCTGATTCGCAGCACGCGGGAACAAATCACCGACCTGCTGCGCGATGAAATCCTCTGCGGCCGGCTGGTCGAGGGCGACCGTCTGTCCGAAGGCAAGTTAGCCGAGCGCTTCGGCGTCAGTCGGGGGCCGATCCGCGAATCGCTGGTTCAGTTGACGCAAGAAGGGTTGCTCGTCGCCAAACCGAATTGCGGGGTGAAAGTCGCGCCGTCGGCCACCGACGATGTGCGCGATCTGCTGGTGCCCATTCGCAAGAGCATCGAAACCTACGCGCTCAAGCTGATCTTCGACGACCTGACCGAAGCGGACTTCCGCCAGTGGGAAGAAACCTTGCAGCGGCTGGAGCGGGCCTGCCGGGAGCGGGACGGCAACGCCATCGTGCAGAACGACATCGCCTTTCATCGGCTGATCCTGGTGCGCGCCGGCCAGGCCGATCTCTTGACCATCTGGCAGCTGCTGGTGGCGCGCATCCGCAACCATTTCCAGCGCGAGTTGTCGGATCGCTCCAGCGACCTGCTCTCAACGCACCGGGATCATCGGGAACTGCTGGCCGCCTTCCGCAGCGGCGACAAGAAGACAGCGGTGCGGGCGCTGGAGAAGCACATCACCTGAGCAAAGCCGAAAATTGAAAACGCGGCATCGGGCATTTACGCCGTAAGCATTGCAGAACTCAGCCCGGTCTTTACCGCGAAGCGGTTACAGAACACAGCCCAGGGTTGCCGGTACTCCGGCTACCCTGGGTGACGGCGGCCATTTCATTCTTTACGCCGAAGGCGTTGCATAACACAGCCCAGGGTTGCCGGTACTCCGGCTACCCTGGGTTTCCGCAGGTAGTCGTGTCATCTACCCCGAAGGGGTTGTATAAACTCGTGCTAATCCGTTTATGCAACCCCTTCGGGGTAGATCGGAATATTATAGATCGCATACCCAGGGTAGCCGGAGTACCGGCTACCCTGGGCTGTGTTATGCAACGCCTTCGGCGTAAAGACCGGCGCGGCAACCCTGGACTGTGTCAGGCTTGTAGGGTCCGCTGTGCGGACCAGTCCCCGGTTGGAATGGTCCGCACAGCGGACCCTACGGGAAGCAGACTTCAGGGCGCTGGCACCAGCAACGTGAACGGATACACATAGGCTTGCAGCATGACGATGATGCCGACGATGGCTGCCAGGACGATGCTGTGCCAGACCACTGCCTTGAAGATGTCCGCTTCCTTGCCGATCTGATGGGTAGCCGCCGTCGCCACGCAGATGCTCTGGGCATCGATCATCTTGCCCATCACCCCGCCGGTGCTGTTGGCCGTGCAAATTAGCACCTGCGACTGCGCTTCGGTCAGATGCGCGATCGCGCCGTCCTGATAAATCTGGCTCGCCGTGATCTTCTGCAAGCTGCCGAACAGGGCGTTGCTGCCCGCGTCCGTGCCCGTGAGGAACACGCCCAGCCAGCCGAGGATGGCGGCGAAGAACGGATAGAGCAAGCCGGTGTTGGCGAAGGCGATGCCCAGCGTGGCGTCCATGCCGGAATAGCGGGTGACGTAACTCAGGCCCAGCATCAAAGCAATCGTGGGAATCGGAATCTTCATCTGGAGGAAGGTCCGGCCGATGACCGTGCGAATCTGACCGGCGCTCATCCGGAGCATGACCATCGAGATCAGCACGGCGAAGAAGACGGCGGTGCCCGGCGAGGTCAGCCAGGGAAAATTGTAGAGCGCCCCTTCCGGCTTCTGCGCGCCGCGGCCAGGATCGTGCAGCCGTTCGTCGCGCCACACTTCGTTATGCAGGGTCGGCACGGGAATCCAGTAGTTCGTGGCGATGCCACCGATCCGTACTGGGCCTGGCCCCGCCTTGGGCGGGTCCTCTTGTTGCCGGACGATGCCGGTGAGCATCAGAAAGATCGACATGAAGGCATAAGGCGCCCAGGCCAGGGTCACGTTGCCGAAATTGAGCGGCTTCTTCGCCGCGGTC
>JAGVLI010000695.1 GCA_020054355.1 Planctomycetales bacterium
CCATTTTGCTCACCAGCCCACGCCCACTCTGCTGCCCGAGGCGTGACCGCTTACGTCCCTGCTGCCCAAAAAAGCTACCCCAGGGTGTGAACGATTACGTCATTACCGGCTTCTGTTCCAGCCGGCGAGTCTTGACGATGTTCAGCTGCACGCCGTTGTAACGAAGTAGACTCATGATGCGAAAAACCTCGCTGCTAGCATGGCCATCGAAACCAGATCCCCTGCGTCTGCCCCGCCGCCTTCGCCCTTGGCCGCCTGTTCGGTCGAGGGGACGTTCTGCTGCGGTCGCATCGTACCCAGGAGCGCTTGCACCGACGCTTGCTCCTTCTGGCCGCTGCTTTGGTCGCTCTTCGGCAACTCTTCCTGTTGCCACATGCTCTGGCGCTGCGTCTGCGCCCGTTCGGCATCCTCGGACTGATTCGGGTCCAGCTGGTCCATCGAAGCCTTGAGCTGCTGAACCGAGGCGTTCAACTCCTGCATCGTCCGGGTCAGTTCACCGATACCCTGGGCTTGAGAACTTCCAGGACCGCTCGGGCCAATGGGCTGCATCCCAGGACCGGCCGCCGCCGAGGCGAGCCGAGTCGTGTTCATGACGCTGGGCTGAGATGCCGAGCCAAGCGTGGTCTGCCTTGCCGCCGCGATAGTCGGCTGCGACGGCTCCCTTTTCTTGTCAGGCGTGCTGCTGTTGCCAAAGATTGACTCGCCCCACTTGGCGGCAGACTCGGCAGTTCGCATTGCCCCGGCGGCCTTACCAAACACGGGAGCGAACTGGCCCAGCGAACCCAGCAACCTTTCCGTGCTGTCCCAGGCGCTCGGCGTCTTTGTTCCCCGGCCACCCGAACCACCATCCGCCGCGCTCGATCGAGCGATTCCCTGCCCGGATGTCTGGCTGCCCAACACGGCGGCCAGGCGATCCGGCAAGGCTTCGAGCTTCTCGGCAATCACGCTGAGCTGGTCGGATGCGGACACGTTTACCCCTTGAGCGAACAACACCGGGACAGGTTCGGCTACACCAAGCCCCGTTTGGCATTGAACCGCCGCTCGGCCCTTTCGCTGTTGACCTGGAACTCCAACTCGGCCCCCTCGGCCGGTGTGGCGGAAATCGCGTCGAGGAACGCCCGATTTACCCGGCCGTTCGACGTGGCTACGCCGAGGCCCTCGGCGACGGCCGCCGCCCACTGCGTCCGAATCCGGTCCAGATTAAGCCAGAGGCGGATATAGAGCGGATATGGGAAGGTCAGAACATCCGCGCCGAAGCAGGCAACCATGTCCGCGAATTCTCGGCCCCGCAACTCCTCGGCCGCCAGCCAGGCCAGGTAGCCGTCGAGCAGGGCCATCGCGTCCACGTCCGTGCATTCGGGCCAGAGCTGGAACACAGACCGCACGGCGGGCAGCAGTTCGTCAGTGGCCGCCTCGGCCGGCTCGACTTCGCGGGACTTCCGCTGCTTCAGCAGGGCGGCTTGCCTGCCCTTCAAGGCCGCCGATAACCGGTAATAGCAGTCGATCGGATCGGCGCGGCCCTCGGCCCGGCCGTCGTGATAGGCGAACGTGGCTCGTGAAGGGACGGTCTCCGGGGCCGGCCTGGCAGGAGGCACTGACGGGCTGAGGCGGATCATGTCCGAATGGCCGCAAGCCTCACACTGCACGGGCAGATACCGGCCGCCGCTGGCCGTTTCGACCGGGCCGCCCTCCCGGCCGGCCATCGGACTGCCGCATTCGGGGCAGTTCGGGATGTCCTGGGGCATGGCTGCATCGTTCGCGTTCACGCTGCTTCCTCCGACAAGTAGCACGGTTCGTCCGCTTCGCGATCGGCATCGAGCTTCGAGAACAGCGACTCCCGGCGGAAGTAACGCGTCTCCAGCTCGGCCACCTTCTCCGGGCTGCCGGGCGGGTGAATCGTGGGCATCGGCTGCCGACCGGACCCGAAGAAGTCCTCCGGGCCAAACGGCGATTCCCGAAGCAGGCCGTACAGACCCTCGATCAGCACTTCGTACAAGTCAGTTTCCCCGCAGCTCACCGCCGAGGCCCTCGACTCCGGTTGCCGTCACTTCCGCTTCGCCGCACGAGCCGCCTTTCGGAGCCGCTCCTCTTCCTGCCATGCGTCGATTTGCCGGTCAACGTCAGCCCAGGCCGCCCCGAACCGCTTTTCCAGGGTGCGGTCTGCACTGCCCGGCTTGTCGCCCTGACAGAACTGCTGATCGATCTTGTCGAGCAGCTCGGACATGGAGTTGGACGGCATCCCAATTTCTTCGCCTGGCAAGCCTTCACCGTCCTCCAGGCCGTCAGCAGTCGGTGGAATCTGCACGGGCTGCCCGACGCAGTAAGTGAGCAACAGCTTGACGGCCGGGATGCTTCCCTTCATGGCCTGCTTCAGCAGCGACCTGGCCAACCGGCGGATGTCTTTGCGGGTCAAGGCGTTGACCAGCTCGGATCGGAGTGCGGCCACCTGCTTGCTGTAGGGATTGCCCTTGCCCGCCCGATTGCCTTTGGCGAACCGGCCGCTCCCGTCCCGGCCGTTAGACGCCGTTTGCTGACGGTCGCCGCTTGGCGCTCGATCGAGCGCTTTGGCCGGGGCAGGAGGCGGGTTCACCGTCGCCTGGCCGTTGGCCGCTGGCCTGCCGTTCAAGGTTGCAAAGTCGCCGAACATCGCTTGCCCTTTCCTGCGTCTGGCTGGCCCGCTGCCGCGTCCGTCGTCCCGGACAGTCCTTTGTCCCGTCCGAGGCCATCGGAAGCATTCCAGCCTTAACCTTGGCCTTCCGGAACGGCTTCCGGGAGGTAGCCGGCTTTCATCAAGGCCGCCTGCACGGCCGGAACGTCCGCCTCGCTGAACACCCGATAGACGCCGACCTTGCCGCGTGGCGTCAGCTTCCCGGTATCCACCAGTTGCCGCATCTGCCAGTCCTTGACGCCGAACCGGCGTGCTAGATCGCCAAGCGTGAGAACGTCGGACACGGCTGAACCCTCCTGCACGTACTGCTGATGACCCGATCCTAACAAGGCAGCCGTCGCCGGCACGAACGGGTAGCGCTCGATCGAGCGCTACGGCGACCAGATACCCCGGTGCCGTGGCGAATCGGCACCGGGGTATCTGGTCAGGCTGCCTGGCCTGGGAATTCGCCGCGCTTCTGCTGATCGGACAGCCGGCCGTACTGGTCCTCGCGAATCCAGCCGAGGCCCTGGCACAGCGAATCCTTGCCCTTACAGCGGGTGCCATGACACTTGGGGCAAACCGCGTAGGGCATGTTGAAGCGAATGGCCTTCTGGGCGTTGTCCAGGTCTGGGTGAATCTCATGCGTGTGGATGTAATCGGTGCCCACGCCGAACGACTTCAGCTCGGCCAGTTCCGACTTGATGGCCCCCAGCCGCTGGATCAGCGAACGGAACGGCGTCAGCCGCTTGAAGACTTCAATCAGGCCGTCCGGCACCTGGCGGCCCAGGGCGTCATGCACCACTTCCCGAACCGGCTCCGGCGGGCCGCTCGGTCGGGCCACGGCTACCAGAAGCTGAGTGGCCTCGGCCTCG
>JAGVLI010001097.1 GCA_020054355.1 Planctomycetales bacterium
GCCGTCGCGGATGTCGCCGGCGGCTGCCTGAGCGGCTGCTGCGTCCTGCTGGTGTTGCTGTTCCTGGGCGCTTCGGCCGCGCTTGCCTGTGTCTGGTGACTGCCGCCTGAAAATCACGAGGGAGAGACGATTCATGAAGGGCATCCGACAGGGATTCTCGCTCGCCATCATCCTGACGCTCAGCGGCGCGGCGACGGCCCAGCAAACGCCGAGTTGGGCCAAGGACGTCAAGCCGTTCCTGGCGAAATACTGTCTGGAATGCCACAAGGGGCCGAAGGGCAAGGGCGGGCTGGACGTCTCCAACTACGCGAGTTTCCTGAAAGGCGGCATCAGTTTTCCGGGCTTCGAGCCGGGCAAGCCCGACGAGAGCTTTGCCCTCAAGCTGACGGAGCACAAGAGCAAGCCGATCATGCCGCCCGCGAAGTCGAAGCAGCCCACCGCCGAAGAAAAGAAAATGTTCCGCGCCTGGATTGCCGCCGGCGGCAAGGAAGACGGCACGGAGAAAAAGACCTCGCTGCCGGACATCAGGCCGAAAGTCGGGGCGCCGGCTCCCATCAGTGCCCTGGCCTATCGCCCCGACGGCAAGCTCCTTGCCGCGGGCGGCTATCGGGAAGTGGTGCTGCTCGATCCGCGCAAACAGGAAATCGTGACCAGACTCGGCGAGCAATCGGCTGCGGTCACGGCACTGGCATTCAGCAAGGATGGTCAACGCTTGGCTGTCGCCAGTGGCAGCACGGGGACGGCGGGAGAGGTCCGAATCTACACTGCCGCCAACAGCCAGCTTGAGGCGAAGCCCGAGCGCGTCTGGCTCGCCCATAGCGATATTATTCACGATCTGGCCTTCAGCCCCGACGGCAAGCTGCTGGCCACCACGGGCTACGACCGGCTCATCAAGCTCTGGGATGTGGCTTCGGGCGAGGAAGTCCGCACGCTCAAGGACCATAGCGATACGATTTACGGCCTGGCGTTCAGCCCGGACGGCAAACTGCTGGCCTCCGCCGCCGCCGACCGCGCGGTCAAGGTCTGGGACGTCGCCAGCGGCCGACGGCTCTATACGCTGGCCGATGCCACCGACTGGGTCTACGCCGTCGCCTGGAGTCCGGACGGCAAGCACCTGGCGGCGGCGGGAGTGGATCGCAGCATCCGGGTTTGGGAGGTCAACGCCGAGGGCGGCAGGCTGGTGCGCTCGGCGTTCGCTCACGAGGGGCCGGTCATCCGGCTGGTCTATTCCAGCGACGGGGCGGTGCTGTATTCGCTGAGCGAAGACCGTTCCATCAAGGCCTGGGAAGCCGGCAAGTTGACCGAAAAGCAGGTCCATGCCAAGCAGCCGGAAACGGTGCTGGCGCTGGCCGTCTCGCCGGACCATGCGCAGCTGGCCCTGGGCCGTTACGACGGCGCGCTGGTCTTGCTCGACGAAGCGACCGGCAAGGTCCAGGGACAGCCGCTGCCGAAGGTCGCCAAACTGCCGGGCGACCGCTTCGATCCCGTGAACAAGCAGCCGGGCAACGATACGCCTGCCACCGCGCAGGCCATCGACTTGTCGGCCACGGTCGTCGGTTCCATCGACCGGGCGGGCGCTGTCGATTTCTACCGCTTCGAGGCGAAAGCCAATCAGCAGGTCGGCGTGCAGGCAGTCGCCGCCGATGCCAAGGCTTTCGATCCCATCGTGCAATTGACCGATGATGCGGGCAAGGTGCTGGCCGAGGGCGCGGGACTTTTGGGCCAGGTTTGCCGACAGCCCGGCCTTTACTTCTTGAGCATTCGCGACCGCGAATATCGCGGCGGTGGGTTGGGCTATCGGCTGCACGTCGGCGAGGTGCCGGTGGTCACGGCGGTCTTCCCGCTCGGCTTGCAGCGCGGCACCCAAGCCGAATTCGATGTGACCGGAGTCAATCTGGGCGGCACACGCTCGGTGGTGGTCCAGGCACCGACCAGCGCGGCGCTCGGCTCGCGCATTCCGCTAACCATCAAGACGCCGCACGGAGCGCCGCTGGGCAATGCCAGCGTCGTGGTGGGAGAGTTTCCACCGTCGATCACAGGAACGCTCTACGACTTGCCCTCGCGCGGCCGGTTGCCCGTGCCCGGAACGGGAGACGGCTTCATTCGGGTCAGCACACCCGACGACAAGCTGGAGGCGGCCGATTACTGGAAATTCAATGCCAAGAAGGGTGAGCGACTGATTGTCGAAGTCGAGGCGCGCCGGCTCGGCACGCAACTCGATTCCTTCATCGAAATCCTGGACTCCAAGGACCAGCCGGTGCCCCGCGCCACGTTGCGCTGCCTGGCCAGGACGTATTCCACTTTCCGGGATCACGATGCACAGACGCCCGGCATCCGCCTGGAAACCTGGAACGAGCTGGCCACCGACGACTATCTGTACGTCGGCAGCGAGTTAATGCGCATCCAAGCCTTGCCGCGCCATCCCGACGACGATTGCCGGTTCTTCAGCGTCAACAGCCAGCGGGTCGGTTTCCTCGACACCACGCCCACGCACCACCCGCAAGGCGCGCCGATGTACAAGGTGTCGCTCCATCCGCCAGGGACGACATTCCCGCCCAACGGTTTCCCGGTCGTCACGCTCTTCTATCGCAACGACGATGGCGATCCCGCTTATGGGAAGGATTCGCGGCTCTTCTTCGATCCACCCGACCACGGCGAATATCGGGTCCGCGTCAGCGACGCGCGTGGCCAGGGCGGCAAACAATACGGCTATCGACTGACGGTACGTCCGCCGCGCCCCAACTTTCAGTTGCGCTTCAGCCCGACCGCGCCAACCGTTTGGCGCGGCGGAGCGGTACCGATTACCGTGACCGCCGATCGTATCGACGGCTTCGACGGGCCAATCGACATTCGGCCAGAGAACCTGCCGCCGGGTTTTAGCGCTCCCCGGACCTCCATTCCCGCCGGTGAAACCACCACGGCGTTCGCGCTGTTCGCGGATGCCAATGCGCCCGAACCCGACAAGGCGCCCAACCTGAAACTGATCGGCGCCGCCTCGATCGCGCTGTGGGGCGCGCCGGCACCGCTGTTCAAGGTGCCGCCGGAATTCCCGGAAGCGCTGATCTTCGTGGCCTGCGGCATGATCTGGAACGGCGTGCGGCTGTTTTATGGGCGGCGGCTGTGGCCGCTCGCCGCTTTTGCCGGCGCCATCGTATGGCTGATCCTTTCCCAGATTCCGGTGCTGTCCGTGGACAGCAATGCGCGCGTTGCTTTTGGCGCCATCGTTGTCGCCATCTACACGTTCTTCA
>JAGVLI010000278.1 GCA_020054355.1 Planctomycetales bacterium
ACCGGGAAGCCGCTGAACGGCACGCCGAAGATGTCCGCGTACTCCGGGGTGAGGCGGTCGTCCTTATCGACGGTGTAGCTGCGCCGGCGCAGCCCGCGCCCCATGACCTGCTCGCACAAGAGCCGCGTGCCAAACGCCCGGACGCCGAGGATGTGAGTCACCGTGTTGCAGTCCCAGCCTTCCGTGAGCATGGACACGGAGACGACGCAGCGGATGTGCTCGCCGAGCTTGCCCGGCTTGCCGACCGTGTTCAGCACCTCCCGCATCAAGTCCTCGTCGCTGAGCTTCTCGGCATCCCTGCCCGAGCGCAGGCGGTATTCGTGCTTGAATTCCTCGATCTGGTGCGCGGCCAGCTTCTTGAAGTCGTCGGACATGCTCTCGCCGGATTCGAGCTGCCGGCTGTCCACGAGGATGGTGTTCGGCCGGTGCAGCCAGCGCTGGTCCTGGACGTTGTTGAACAGGTCCAGGGCGCCGGGCGCGACGACCGGCTCGCCGTCCGGGTGCCGGTGCTCGGTCTCGTACCCGGCGAGGTAATCGAACACCGCCTTGCTGACGTTGGTGTTGTTGCAGACGACGATGAACACCGGCGGCGTGCTGCCGTTGGCCCGACCTTCCTGGTCGGCCTCCCACTCGTCGAACTTCCTTTGATAGTGGCCGTACAGGCTCTTGAGCGCGCCTTCCAGCAGCCCCGGCAGGAGGGGCGGCTGGTGAGCGTCTTCCGGCCCGCGGCGCAAGTCCTTCAGCCCTTCGCGGATGTCCACCCACAGGTTGCGGTATTTCGGGTAGTCGCCGGTCATGGCGTTGTCGGCGATGGGCACGCGCGGAATCTTGACGATGCCGCATTCGATGGCGTCCATGAGCGAGAAGTCGGACACCACCCAGGGGAAGAGTGTTCCTTCCGGGTAGCCGGAGCCCTTCAGGTAAAAGGGCGTGGCCGACAGGTCGATGACCGCCTTCACGCCAATTTTCTGGTGAACCGCTTCCAGCCCGGTAATCCACAGCCGGGCCTCTTCGGCGCGGGCCTTCGCCTCGCTGGCCTCTTCCCGCGTCATCTTCTCCTTCGCCGCCTCCGGCTTGCCCCGGTAGCAGTGGTGCGCCTCGTCGTTGACGACCATGATTTCGCGGTGCTTGCCGAGGTCCGCGCAGACGCGGTTTACCATTTCCTGGGGCGACTCCGTGAACGCGCCGGGCGTGTGCGCGGTCAGCACCCGCTTGGTCAGGCCGCCCGCGTCGCCCTTCTCGCGGAGCCGAAAGGCATGGAAATTGGTGACGGACACCCGGGCCGTGTTGAGGTCGGCGCGGTGCTCGACCGGCACGATGTCGAGTCCGTGGTAGTAGTTGTTCGGGTCGGCCGGCAGCAGCACGCGCAGCCGGTCGCGAATGGTGATGCCGGGGGCGACGACGAGGAAAGCATCCGTGAAGCGCTTGTCGTGCGGGTAACGGCGCTTATTGAGCACCTGCCAGGCGATGAGCATGGACATGACGACCGTCTTGCCGCTGCCGGTCGCCATCTTGCAGGCGATCCGAAACAGCTCGGTGCCCGCCTCCTCGGCTTTTTCGCGCAGCTGCCGTTCGATCCAGTCGTGCCCGTACTTGGTTTGCTTCGCCACCTCCGTGATGAAGATAAGTGTTTCCAGCGCCTCGACCTGGCAGAAAAACAATGGGCGGAAGCGGTCCGGCGCCTGCCAGTGTTCGAGCAAGGTCCGAGTGACCGGAGTAACGTCCGGCCAGTCGTTATTCCGCCAGCTCCGCACGAGCTGGCGAATGGTTTTGACGTGCCCACTTTCCGCTTTCTTTTCCTCGATGTCGAACAGGCCAGGCGCGCCCTTCTTCTTGGGCGCGGCGATGGGCAGAAAGTAGCTGCTGTCGCGCCGCCCTGGGTCGATGACGTCGGTGACCTGGCCGTTTTCGTCTCGAAAATGCCGGGCCGGCTCGGTGTAGGGTGAGTTCAGGATGGGGTTGGCAATCGTCGTGGTCGGCGGCATCGGCGCACTCCATCGGGACTGCGGAGCAGTTTATCCAGGCGGCTGATCGCACGCCAGCGGGCTAAGGTCCGCGGTCCGGGCCGTCCCCGGTCTTTTCACATCACCCGCGCATGGCCCCCCGATCGTTCCTACAATGAACGCGAACCTTACATTCATCGCAGTGGACCGTCTCGGAGTCAAACTCATGCTCGTCCGTCTCAAGGAAGCGCTCAAGCAGAACCGCGTCGTCCGCGTCTTCGCCTTGGGCCAGCTGTGCGGCCCCAAGTTGGTCGAGATGGTCGGCTTCCAGGGCGGCTACGACGCCGTCTGGCTGGACCAGGAGCATGTCGGCTTGACCGTCGAGCAAATCGAGCACTCGGCGCGCGCGGCCCGCGCCGTCGGACTGGACAGCTTCGTCCGCCTGACCCCGACCGATTACGCCACGGTGATGCGGCCGCTGGAAGCGGGCGCCGGCGGCATCATGGCTGCGCAAGTGCGCAGCGCGAAGGAAGCCGCGGACATCGTCCGCTGGGCCAAATTCCATCCGCTGGGCCTGCGCGGCGTTAACGGCAGCGGCGTCGACAACCGCTACGGCAGCTACGGCGGGGGCGGCCTCAAGGACTACTTCCAGCGGGCCAATGCCGAGACCTTCATCGCCATCCAGATCGAGAACACGGAAGCGCTGGAGGACGTAGAGAAGATCGCGGCCGTCAAGGAAGTGGACGTGCTCTTCGTCGGTCCCGGCGACCTGGGCCAATCGCTCGGCATTCCCGGCGACTGGGACCAGCCGCGCATGTGGCAGGCGCTGGAGAAGGTGGCGAAAGCCGCCCGCGACCACGGCATCCACTGGGCCATCCTGCCGCCGACGCCGGACTACGCCAAGCGCTGCGTGGCGCTGGGCTGCCGGATGCTGTCGATCGGCCTGGACACCTGGACGATGGCGAAAGGGCTAAAGGCATACCGCACGGAATATGCCGATTATTTCGATTAGCGCCTCTGGCGAAGCTGGGGAAATCGTTTGCGAGAGCGCTGTCCGGAAGCATATACTTTAACGTTTGCTTATCCGTGTCGCTCCCGCGTCGGGTTTCTCTGGAGGTCGCTCCCCCATGCTCATCCTCCGTTGGCGTGACTGGCTGATTTCGTTCGACCGCCAGCGCCGCATGCTGCCGCGCCGCAGCCGGTTTCGGCCCCGCCTGGAATGCCTGGAAGACCGCTGGGTACCGGCAACCCTGACCGTGACCAGCACGGCGGATACCGTGGCTGTCGATGGCGTCGTGACCCTGCGCGAGGCCCTCGAATCCGCCAACGGCAACGCCAATGTCAATGCCGACGTGGTGGCTGTCGGCGCGTACGGAACCGACACGATCCAATTCAAAATTGGCAGCGGATTCAAGTCGATTGCACTGGGCTCCGCCTTGCCGACTATCACCGACGCGGTCTTCATTAACGGTGCCACGCAACCTGGCTTTGCCGGCATACCGCTCATCGAGTTGAATGGAACTGGCGCGGGCGCTGCGGCGAACGGCCTGACGATCTCGGCTGCCGGCAGCACGATTGGCGGACTGATTATCAACCGCTTCGCCGGCAACGGCATTCTCCTCAACGCCACCGCCAACAACTCCCTGATTCAGGGCAACTACATCGGCGTGAGCGCCAACGGGGCTGCCGCTCAGGGCAACAAGCTGGCCGGCATACAGATTTTCAGTTCGGACAACATCATCGGCGGCACGAACGCCGGCGACGGCAACGTGATTTCCGGCAACGGCACCCTCGGACTGTCCAATCACTCGGGCATCGACATTTCCACGGGCGACCGCAACCTGATCCAAGGCAATATCATCGGGCTGAATGCGGCGGGGACTGCCGCGCTGGGGAACTTCGCTCACGGCATTCACATCGGCAACGAGAACGCCGGCAGTGACAGCAGCGACAATACCATCGGCGGTTCAGCCGCGGGAGCGCGCAACATCATTTCCGGCAATGGACTGGTCGTCGCGAATTTTCCCGACGGCATCGAGGTCGAGCGCGGCGACGGCAATCTGATCGAAGGCAATTACATCGGCACCGACAAGACGGGCACGGTGGACCTCGGCAATCGCCGGGCGGGCGTGCAGCTGATCACCAACAATAACGTCGTGGCGAACAACCTGATTTCCGGGAACGATGCCTTCGGCGTGTTTCTGAACGACAATGCCGTCAACGGCGACGACGACGTTTCGGGCAACCTTGTTGTCGGCAACCTGATCGGTACGAACGCGGCCGGCACCAAGGCGCTCGGCAACGGTTTAGGCATCCAGTTGGCTTTCTTTGCCCGCGACAATACCATCGGCGGGGCACTGGCTTCCGAACGCAATCTCATCTCCGGCAATATCGCCGACGGCATCCTCTTCGGCGATCCGTCCGGTGCGTCCGCCGGGAAAAACAACATGGTGCTGGGCAACTACATCGGCACGAACCAGGCTGGCACCGCCGCCCTGGCCAATGGCGGCAATGGCGTTCACATCGTCGAGGACAGCGACGGGCAGATCGTCGGCGGGGACTCGGTCGCTGCCCGCAACATCATTTCCGGCAACGGCCTGGCCGGTATCTCGATCGAGGACACGGCCAGCGGCATCTTGATGCAAGGCAACTACATCGGCACCGACGTCACCGGCAACGTCGATCTCGGCAACGGCCGGGCGGGCGTGGAGATTCTGAATACCGGCGCGAACACCATCGGCGGTTCCACGGCGCTGGCGGGCAATGTCATTTCCGGCAACGGCCAGGCCAAGGTGGGCTTTGAAGCGGCGGGCATCAGCATCTCCGGCGCCGCCGCCGCCGGCAACGTCGTGCTGGGCAACTA
>JAGVLI010000537.1 GCA_020054355.1 Planctomycetales bacterium
AGCCGCGCAGGGAGCGCGGCGGCACGGCGAGGAAGTCCCGCGTCATGGCGCCGGCCCACCGCCAGCTGCCGTCGAGCAGAAGCAGTCCTTGGTTGGCATCGTCCGCGCTCAAAGCCGGCCCCTCGGCGGCCAGTCGGACGTAGGCGGTCAGGTCCAGTGGTTCCCGGACGGGATACGTGCAGATGAACAGGTCGGCTCGCCCCCGCAAGGGCAGGATCGAGCATTTCCGCGGGTTCTCCCGAGGATGGCGAACGATCACGGTGACGGGAAATGCGGGTTCCATGACACTGCCGCGCCGCTTGATTCGAATTGCGCCCACGCCTACGATTATGATAGGGCTACGGGATGTCCGGATGCAGGGTGAACCATGAGCGGCCTGCCGCTCGGGAGCAAGATCATGAACCTGGAACTTCGCTATTGTGCCAAGTGAAACTACGAGCCACAGGCCGTCAGTCTGACGACCAAGCTGCTGACCGAGTACAAGCAAATGATCCGCGAGCTGAAGCTGTTGCCGTCGGATGGCGGCTGCTTCGAGCTGAAGATCGACGGCGAACTGGTCTACTCGAAGCTGAAGACCGGGAAATTCCCGGACGAGAAGTCGATCATCGCCACGGTCGGCGCACGACTGGAAGCGGCGTCCGTCCGTTGATTGCCGCCCCGCTGCCGCTTCCCGAATTTCTCGGAAAAGGAAATCGAATACCCTCGCGCCGGGATTCGTCGAACCATTGTCCGCGACGAACGCACCGGGGCAAGCTGCCCCGGTTTCCCGGCGACAAGGAGAGGGCTTCCTCGTTTCGAGGGCGTCCTTCTAAAGCTCATGGGTCTTTCGAGGCCCATGAGCTTTTTTCGTGTCGGGCAGCCATTGACGTTCAACGCCCCGCCGCCTTGAAGATCATCGTCAGGCGGGGGCCGCACTGGGAGCGCGGGTCTTCGGAGGCGTAAATCTGAAAGCGGCTCTGCAAGCCGTCATCGACGGCTCGATCCGCGACCGGAATCAGCGCCAGGCCGTAATTCGGTTCCGTGCCTTCCATCCAGGACCGGAGTTGTTCGGTGATATCGAAGTTGTAGGCAGTCGGGGGCTCGGCGATATCCCTGGTGGTGTCCGGCTGGACCTGCACGTAGCCCAGCAACTTGGCGGCATCGAGCGCGGGCGCGAACTGCTTGCCGTTCCGCCAAGCCTTGCCGTCGCCCGCCTGGTTCCAGGTGACGGTCGCTTCATCCCAGGGCGTCTTGACGACGTGAATGCCGACCTTGGTCCGGGCCTTGTCGTGCGGGTCCCAGACATGGAACGTGAAGTGCGCCTTCTCCAGCTGAGAGCCGGGCGGGCCGTTGATCTTGCCGAGATCGAATGCGACCAGGAAGACGGTGGCTTCATTGGTTCGCTTGACTTGATTGTTCTTTGGCACGCTCCCGAAGCGCTGGGTCGGCAGGGCTGAATCGATCAGGGCATCCCGAACGTGGGTGCGGCCCTGGGCGATCATCGACTGCGTGATGGTGTTCCGGATCGTCGTGCGGCCGGGCGCGGAACCGGGCCGAGGCAGAGAGAGCGCATTGGGAACACTTGCTTGTTCGGTAGTCGTCGATCCTGCCTGCACGATCTGCCGCGCGGCATCGCGAGCTTCGCCGCCAAGCCAAAGCCACGCCCCCAGCAGCATCAACAGGAGCAAGCCCAAGGGCACGGCAGCCAGGAGCAGGCGACGCCGTCTTCCCGTGCTGGACCGCAGCATGGTGCCGGCCCGTCGATTGCCAGTCTGAGGGACCGCCGCGAGTGCCTGGGCGACTTCAGCAGGCGTCTGAAAGCGGTCGAGCGGGCGTTTGGCAAGCATCTTCTGGACCGTCGCTTCCACGGCCGCCGGTACTTCCGGGCGCAGCTGCCGGAGCGAGGGAATTTCCGCTTGCTGATGCTTCATCAGCTTGTGCGCCAATGAACCGCCGGGATAGGGCGGTTGCCCCGTCAGCAGATAGAAGGCCGTGCAGCCCAGGCTGTAAATGTCCGAACGGATGTCGGCGCCGTGCAAGTCCAGGGCCTGTTCGGGCGACATGTAGTCCGGCGTGCCCATCATCACGGAGTCGCCCGTCAGCATGGTGAGGCCCTTGGTCGGGCTGTTCCGTGACGGTTCGAGCAAGCGAGCCAGGCCCAGGTCGAGGATCTTCACCTGCTGCGCGGCCAGCGGCGAGCGGAGCGTGGTCTGCGCGGTACGAATGCCGCCGGCGGCATCGGCGGTCTTGTCGCTCACCATGAGGTTGCCCGGCTTGATGTCGCGATGCACCAGGCCGCGCTCGTGGGCGTGGGCCAGGCCGCAAGCCGCCTGACGGATGTATTCGCACGCCAGGTTGACCGGCAGCGGCCCGGCTTCCTTGACCAGTTGATCGAGATTAGTGCCCGCGACATATTCCATCGCCAGGACCAGCGTGTTGCCGATCGGCCCGGCTTCGTAGGTGTGAATCAAATTGGGATGCTCGACCTGGCGGGCGACTTCCAGCTCGCGGGTGAAGCGCCGCACGGTGTCCGCATCGCTTTGCACGTCCTTGCGCAGCACCTTGAGGGCCGTGATCCGATTGGACTGCCGGTGCCTGGCCTTGTAGACCTGTCCGGTCCCGCCCTCGCCGAGCTTGTCGAGAATCAGGTAGGGGCCGAGCACCAGCTCCGCGCCGCGCCCCTGAAGCAACTGATTGATCTGATACGTAGTCAGCCAGCCGCGCTGCACCACTTCGCGTCCCAAGGCGCGCACCTCGGCATGCCGGTGCTGCAAGCGCGCGAGTTCGGCCAGCTGGGCTGGGTCCAACAACTGCGAAGTCCGGATCGCTTCGTGCAAATCGCCGACGGTGGCTGCCGCCATGAGCATCTCCGAGGTCAAGCGATCGGCTGGCTATGTGGGCCGAGGGCGGGCGGGCAGGAGAGTGAATTGATTATACTTCAGCGCCGCGCCCGGTTACACTGGATTTCACCAACCTCGGAGCCGGTGCGAAAAGGGGTCGGGACTCGTTGCCGGAACGGCCCGCAGGGTGCTTCGCACAACGAGTCCCGACCCCTTTTCGCTCCACCTCCGAGGAGTTTCGTTCCCGCTGACAGCGGCGGGGCCGTGCCGGTCTTGCACCGGACTTCCCATCGACCGAACTGGAGTAGTATGCCGGATCGTCGCGCGCTTGTAAAGCGCTCAACCGCGTTCGTGCGGCAATTGGGGTAGGGCTTGCTGAGCTGCCATCGACAGGCTGGACAGTTCTCGGGCCAACGGCCGATTGACGCCCACTTCGCCCATAAGCTGCTGGCACACGTTCACCACCCGCTCCACTTGCCCGCTCGCGGTCAGCTGCATGACCCGCTTGCTGAATTTTTCGATCGCCACCGGATCGTTGCTCAGGTAGGCCGCTCGGCCCACTTTCAGCAACTCGTCCTCGCCGTTCTCGCCCTCGACTTCCTCCATGTTTTCGTCCACGATGCGGACGGACGCCCCTTGCTTCTTCAGGAAGCCCTCGATGAAGTGCAGGTAGCCGCGCGACGCGGGGCTGGGAGTGGACCAGGTGTTGATGGAATCGAGCAGCGTGCGCAGCACGCCGATCAGCTTGTCCCTGCCCGGATTGGGCGATTCCCGGTAGAGGTCTTTCCAGTTCTGCCGGATGTTCCAGACGATCAGGTCGGCTTGGGAACCCGTGTCCGAGAAGCGGTTGCTGTCGTCCTGGGGCGGCAGCGGGCCTTGTCGCAAGCCCAGGACCAGTTGTTCCAGCGCGGCGCGGACGTCGTTGTCCGTGAGACTGCGCTCGGACATCACATCGGCTTCATGGATGCCCAGTTCCGTGCGGAATAACGTTGGGATCAATTCCGGAGATTTGTATGTGTTGCCCTTGTAAGGCAAGACACTGCTCTCCCGGTGTTCTTTTCTCTCCCTGGTTAACTTGGACTTACGCTTCTGATCGCGGCTCAGTCGGGATTTCTTGGCCACGGTTTTCCCCTTCGTCATGAAACGTACAAGAAACGGGGAATCGGAACGCCAAGATTAGTTTACGAGTCCGGGCAAGCTCGATCAATTCGGCCGGGGAGGCACGGGCCGGGTGCCGCCGGCATCGTAGATGGTCGTGCTTTGCTCCCGGACGACCGGACGGTCGCCGAGCTGGTCGGCGCGTAGTTCCGCCCGGCATTTGACCTGCCCGGCACGCTGCGCCTTGATGTTGATCTCGTAGCGTTCTTCCTTGCCGGCCGCCAGCGCCGGCAGCGGCTCGAAGGTCACTTGCCGACCTTCCTGCTTGTGGTTGCTGGGGCCTTTCGCGCCGAGCATTTCGACGCCTTCGGGCAGCACGACGCTGATCTGCACCTTCGTCGCGGGGGCGACTCCCTGGTTCAGGACGGTGACAAAATAGCCGGTCGTCGCACCGACCTCGACCGGATTGTCCTTCGCTTCGATATCGAACGTCAGCCCGGCCGCGCCCTCGAAAACCGTGCGCGCCTGGTCGCTGGCCGTCAGACCGCCGTCTGCCGTGACCGTCGCGCGATTG
>JAGVLI010000780.1 GCA_020054355.1 Planctomycetales bacterium
ACGGCGGCGGCCGGCCAGGCGCGGGGCGTTGGCGATCCAGAAACATTCGTCGGCTTCGATGCCCCGCCGGCGCAACCGGCGACGCAGCGTCACCGAACCGCCGCGCTTCAAGGGCAGGCCCAGCACGTCCGTCAGGACGTACACCATATCGCCGAGGAACCGCCCATCGTCATCGTGTTCCAGGGTCGGCGACCTGATTTCCAGCTCTCCCCGGTCGTAGGTCAGGCGAACGCCCGGCTGTTCCGCGAAAATGCGCAGCAGGCGCGAATAGGTCTTCCAGTCGATGCCGGAAAGTCTCAGGCACCGAGCGGCGGCGGCAGGCGGGAAGGGATTCGATTGAATCATGAATGCACCGGAGAATCGCGGATCGTGTCACTCTACCAGTCCGCCTGCCGTCACGAAAGTGCGGGTTCGCGCCAAAAAAAGCGTTCCCGGCCCGCCGCCAGCATGCCCAGCCGCCGCATCGTTCATTCCCTGGGAAACCGATCGGGGTGGTCGGTAAACACGGCATCCACCTTGAGCTCGCGCAAATAGTACGCCATCTCTTCCCGCACGTCCTTGAACTTGCCCGTCAGACCGACGCGGAACGTCCAGACCGTCACGCTCAGGCCGAGGTCGTGGGCATCCTTCACCAAGCCCGGCTGGGCCAGCACGATCGCCTTGTGCGGAGCGATGCCGTCGGCGAACTCCCGGATCTCCTTCAGTCGCCGCTGCAGTTTCTGGGCAGCGCCATCTTCATCGCGAATCAGGTACACCAGGGGCAGCTTGCACCCGCAGTCTTTCCGCAAAGCCCTCAAGCTGTCGGCGCTGAAGGACTGCACGATCACCGGCGTCTTCGGGTCGGCGCCACGGGCGTCGAGCTTGTTCGTTTTCAGCACCTCCATCAGCGCCTTTTCCAGGTTCATTCCGACCTTGCCCTGCGACTCGGAAGCCTTCGTCTCGGGGATGATGCCGGCCTTGCCCTTCACGGCATCGATCATCTGCTGGAAGGTCGGCACCTTGGCCCCGGCGAACTTGGCGGCCTTCCACGAGCCGGCATCCAGCTTCTGAATCTCGGCAAGCGTGAAGTCGGCGACCGGCCAGGTCTTCTTGCCCTTCACCTCCTTCGCCCGATCCGGAAAGACCTCGGCCACGTTGGTGGTCCGCTCCAGCGAGCTATCGTGCAAGCACACCAGGACGCCGTCCTTGGTCAATTGCAGGTCCGGTTCGACGAAGTCGGCCCCCTGCTTCAAGGCCAGTTCGTAAGCCGCGAGGGTATGCTCCGGGGCATCCGCCGAAGCGCCGCGGTGGGCAATCAGGGTCGGCTTGGTGAAGGTGGGCAGTACCTCGGGCGCGGCTACGAGGGAGCTGGGAAGATTCAGAGCTACGAGCAAAAAGACGTGCCAGCGCATGGTTTCGCCTGTTCGTTGGAAGCTGGTGAGGTCGGCTGGTCAAAAGCACCTGGTGCGGCGGCTACTCCTCGATTTGACAGTTGTACTCCGCAGGTAGTTCACGGTCACACACGCCGCAAACGAAAACTTCATGCTTTATCAGGTTCTTGCTCGCGCACCCTGGACACAGTCGGAACTCGCACGCCAACGTGAATCCAGCGGGCGCTTGCAACCCTGCGGCTGACAAGGCAGCAGAAACGGCCGGCCAAGATTCCGGTTCAGGGCAGTAACCAGTGGACTGATTGCTGACTTCGGCAACCGTGATGCTATCTCGGTCGAGTGTGAAAGTTATTTCTCCGGCCGAACGGACTCGACCACCGCCAGCACAGACCACATGCTCACTTCGTCGATCGGCAACTCTCAAGGCGCCGGCTTCATCGACGACAAAAGTAGCGATCACGCAGCCTTCGGTATCGGGCGCTTGGTCGGTGGCCTTCATCCATGCAAGGACATCACGAGCGGACGCGATTGCCGTCCCCTTTGGAAACGAACGGGCGCGGTCGGCAATATGTTTCGGACCGATGTAGCGATAGAGTTTCATACAGACGATACGCCAAGCCGCCGAACCGCTGTTGAGGCTAAACCGCTGCGTTATCCGTGTCAACTGCCCGAAGGACTGCGAATCGGCGTGCCAGGCTGGAGCCAGCGCGGCAGTGGGTCCGCCACTTCGCCCGATGGCGGAATGGCGGACCCACTGGGAGGAACCGTTCCCGCGCCGAGCGCAGGCTTATCGAGCCAGGTGTTCCAGGAGCTTGCCGGTCTTCAGGTCGATGCGGGCCAGGTTGCTCTTGCCGAAGCGGGCTTCGACCTGGCCCTGGTCGTTGATGGCGACGCTGCCGATGGCCGGCGTGCCCAGGAAGTCCTTGACCGACGCGATCAGGTTGAGCTTCCAAATTTCTTTGCCAGCGGCGTCCGTGGCGGTCAGCGCCTTGGCGTCATCGGTGACAGTCACGGTGAGGCCGCTGTTCGCGTCCTTGACCGACAGCGGCGCGGCGGCCTGGGCGGCAATCTCGAACTCCACCGGCGCGGTCGCGATTTCACCGCTCCAGAACGGCACGGCGTTATTGCTCCGTTCGCCGCCGAAAACGATTTTGCCGGTCAGCCGGTATTTGCCCGGCCACAGCGCATCGCGCGGCTTGACCGGCTTAAATTGGGCGCCCTGCCAGGTGAACGGCCCGCGCAGGGTGTGCGATTGCACATGCGATTTTCCCGCAGCCAGCTCCACGGAGCGCGGCGCCGGGCGCGCCGCATATTGCCACGGGCCGGCTTGCCAGGGGCCGTTGCTGCCCAGGTCCAGCAGGGAGAAGCATGAAACCTCGTAGCCCACGTCATGGAGCCGATACGCCTTATCGGTGCGGTTGGTGTAGGTGATCTCGAAGGTGGGCGCCTCGCCGGCCGCGTAGCTGGCCTTCGTCGGTTTGACGACGACCTCCAGGCCGTTCTGGAGCAGCGGCTCGCTCTTCGCCCCGGTCGATTGCACCGGCGCGGGCGACACCTTGACAGTCGCCTTGAATTCCTTGACCTTGCGAGTGGCGTCGCGCGGCCCCCGGTAGCCGTTGCCGCCCGGCGATACGTAGACGAAGCGCAGCTCGACCTCGCCTTCCTTGATGGCCCGGAACTTGAAGATATAAGTGCCGATGGCGGAATCCGCGGCATTGGCTTGGGCCTGGAAATCCTGGCCCGCCCGCACCAGCAGCGAGGTCGGCGTCACCACTTTCGCATGGGCCACGGGCGGGTCGCAGCCATCCTCCCAGCCGGTTTGCTTCCGGTCGCCTTCGAGCTGGACCTCGATGGCCTGGCCGACCACGGCCGCCAGCGTCTTGCCCTGGTCCTTCTCGAGGATCACCAGGGTGGCCGGCGGGCCTTTTGCCTTCTGGGCAGGGATTTCGTCGGGCAACGGCGCCTTGGCCGCGACTTCGCTGAAGCGCTGGAAGACGGCGCCGAAGCCGATGCCGGTCAGGGCCAGGGCCAGCAGACAGATGGCTGTCACTTTGAGCTTCGTCCAGAACATGGCTTGCATCACTCCTTGGGCGAGCGTCGTCACCGAGTCCGAGAGCGTGCCGGCGACGATGGTTTGAACGGTGGTTTTCAAAAGGGCGGGCGGAATGGCATTGACGACGCCCTGGGTCAGGATGGCGGCCAGCACGCCAGCCGACAGGCCGATGCCGCGGCGCTGCAAGCGGTTTCGTAGCATCTCCCGCCCGCGCTGCAGTCGGCCCTTGATCGTCGTGAAGCTCCAGCCCAGCTGCTGGGCCGCTTCGTCGATGGTCTGGTCCTGCAAGCAGCAGAGCAGCACCGGCATCCGGAACTTTTCCGGCAAGCGGATCAGTTCCTCGTCCAGCACTTGCTGCAAGTCGTGGGCATCGCCGGTTTCCGTGGGCGCTGCGCCGCGCTGGGCGGCGGCCTGCTGTTCCACCTGGCGACGCCGGGCGCTGCGTGTCCGTGCCTTGCTGGCCGTGCGGTAGGCCACGCCGTACAGCCAGTTGCCGACGGATTCTTGCCAGAAGACCGAATCCGCCTTCTTCGCCAGGACCAGGAAGGTTGCCTGAAAGGCGTCGTCGGCCTCGGGATCGCGGCCCAGCACGCGCCGGCAGACGCCCTGGAC
>JAGVLI010000335.1 GCA_020054355.1 Planctomycetales bacterium
CGGGACCGGGCACCACGCACAGCACGCCGGGCTTGCCGGTGCTGCGGGCCGCGCCGTCGGCCATGCAGGCGGCGGAGAATTCATGAGTGCAGAGCAGGTAGCCCAAACCCTTGGCCTTCATGGCATCCCAGAGTTCGTTTTCCTGAGCGCCGGGAATGCCGTAGACGCAATCCGTCCCTTCCTGAATCAGGGCCTCGACCAACGCTTGCGCGCCGGTCATGTGGCCTTTGACCCACCCTGCGTCGGCTTTGTCCTGGAAGATGCCGGCTTCGACAGTCGTGGAGGCAGCCGTCAGCTGGGCGACGCCGGTGGCCATCAATCCCTTGAGGAGGGTGCGCCGCGAGATGGGGAGGCTCATGGTGGATCACTCCGTTGATCTGGCATGGATGTCAAGCATGGCTGGACAGGGAATGAACGCATCCTGCGCAGTCCAGTGAAAATATCGACCGGAGAATGGGCAGGCTTGAGAGAATGGGGATACTTGCAAGCATTCCAGGAATTCGGCCAGCAGAATTGTGGGTCTGGCAGTTCCGCAGGGGCAGCAGCTGATTCGAGAAACGAGCGCTGCGGGGTGGTGGTTAGTGAACTGCCGGGCTATTTTCAGCTGTCCCTCCGGGACCAATTCCAGAAGCAACGCTGCATCACGATTTGCCGAGAATGAGGTCCACTGCCCAGCAGCCTTTGGGGTGGTATGGCTCGCGGAAATGCTCGGCGAGTTCGCCGTGGCCGGCGTCGAGCAGGGCGTCGTGGAGGGCGAAGTGGCACGCCTCTCCCTGGTAGAGCGTTTGGGCGAGCTGGCCGACCGTTTCCGGGAAATGGGCGGTCAGCAGGATTGGCTCGAACGGATTCCCGATGATATGGCGTAAAAGCACGGCTTGTTCGATGGCCTCGGCACGGTCTGCCCGGTCGGCAAGTGCCCATCGTGTTGCGTCGTCCACATCGGCTCCCAGCCCGGCGGACAGGCTCATTTGAATTGCACGTCGAACTTCATCGTGGCAATTGTCCGGCGGCTTGCCGGAAAAAAAGCGGTCGATGGCCATGGTGCCACAGAGCTGAGGACCGACATATTCCGGATTGCCAGGGTGTTCCGCCAGAGACAACCTTGCCGCAGTGGCTGCGGCGATGGCTCCGAATCGCTGCATCATGCCCGACAAGTCTTCGTGGTGTTCATCCCACACTGCTCTCATGGCTGCATCGGCATGGTTGCGCATCGTTCGGAAATCCGCCTCCGATAGTTCGCGATCCGCAAACGCCTCCGCCGCTGCGACCGCTTGCTTACAGTGGTCCCCCGGCAACAGGTGCCAGGTGCGGCGACAGCACGCGGCTTCAAACAGCCGAAGTTTGCGTTCGCCGACGGTATCCTTCACGAACTGAAACATCGGCCCAGGATCGACGGCTTGCAGCCATTCTGCCTCGGTCATGGCGCGACTCTCAATCACTTCCTCAGCAACCCTTGCAGCACGTCATAAGCCCGCGGCCGGTTCGCCGCGAACAGCCAGCGCACGTCGACGGAAAACCCCGGCAGCACCTCGCTCTTGAAAATGTGCTTCACCGGCTTTACTTCCTTGAAGCGTTTGCCGTGCAGCCGGAGAAAGGTGGCCTTGCCCGCGTCCGGGTCGATGATCCAGTATTCGCGGACGCCGGCTTCCTCATAGAGCGCGTACTTCTTGATGTAATCGCGCTCGACGCTGTCCGGACTGACGATCTCGACGGCGAGCGCCGGCGGGCCGTCGATGTAGCCGCGCCGCCGCGTGTGTTCGAGTTCGGTTGGAACGAAGCCAATGTCTGGCTCCGGCCCGCGCTTCGGACCGATGCGGTAGGCGACTTTCAAGAAATAGACTTTTCCAAGCACACGAAAGTCAACGAAAGCAGCCATGATCGATCCGAGCCAGGTGTTCAGATCGCTCGAGTCGGTGTTGTCTGGGGAAGCCACGTAAATCACTCCATCGAGTAGATCGGCTTTGGTGCCGTCGTCGCCGAATGCCAGGAAGTCGTCGAAGGTGTACGGTCCCTCGCGGGAGACCTCGGGAATTCGCAGCGATTTGCGCTTCGTGACACGGTTGGCCGTTTTCATGTGCTTGTCCCTCACTCCGCCGTCGTCGGCGCCGGGTACTGCTGGCACAGGTCGCGCACCTGGCCGCGAATGCGCTCCTGCACCTTCGTGTCGGCAGGGTAGGCGAGGGTGTCGGCAATCCAGCCGGCGATGTTGCGCATTTCTGGTTCCTTCATGCCGCGCGTGGTCAGGGCCGGCGTGCCGATGCGGATGCCGGACGGGTCGAGCGGCTTGCGCTGGTCGAACGGGATCATGTTCTTGTTGACGGTGATGCCCACTTTGTCGAGGGCTTCCTCGGCGGTCTTGCCGCTGACGCCGCGCGACATGACGTCCACCAGCATCAGGTGATTGTCGGTGCCGCCGGAGACGATGCGGATGCCCTGGCGCTGCAACTCGTGGGCGATGGTCCGGGCGTTGGCGATCGTTTGGCTGCCGTATGCCTTGAAGTCCGGCTTCAGCGCTTCGGCGAAGGAGACGGCCTTCGCGGCGATGACGTGCATCAGCGGGCCGCCCTGGACACCCGGAAAGACGGCGCTGTTGATCTTCTTTTCCCAGGCTTCCTTCATCAGAATGAAGCCGCCGCGCGGGCCGCGCAGCGTCTTGTGCGTGGTGGAAGTCACGAAGTCGGCGAACGGCACCGGGCTGCCGTGCTGCTCGGCCGCTACTAGCCCGGCGACGTGGGCCATGTCCACCATCAGCAGCGCGCCGACCTCTTTGCAGATCTCGGCGAACTTGGCGAAGTCGATTTCGCGCGGATAGGCGCTGGCCCCGGCGATGATGAGCTTCGGTTTGTGCTCGCGCGCCAGCTCGGCCATCGTGTCGAAGTCGATACGCTCGCTGTCGCGGGTGACGCCGTAGCTGACCACCTTGAAGTATTTGCCGGAGAAGTTCAGCTTCATGCCGTGCGTCAGATGGCCGCCCTGGGCCAGGTCCAGGCCCATGATGGTGTCGCCCGGCTCCAGGCAAGCCAGGAACACCGACATGTTGGCCTGCGCGCCCGAATGCGGCTGCACGTTGGCCTTCTCGGCCTGGAAGAGCTTCAGCAAGCGGTTGATGGCCAGCTTTTCGGCGGTATCGACGTGCTCGCAGCCGCCGTAGTAGCGCCGGCCGGGATAGCCCTCGGCGTACTTGTTGGTCAGCACCGATCCCTGGGCGGCCATCACGGCGGCGCTGGTGTAGTTCTCGCTGGCGATCATTTCCAGGCCGGTCTGCTGGCGCTGCTTCTCGCCCTGGATGGCCTGCCAGATTTCGGGGTCGGCTTGCTGAAGGATGCTCATCGGTTTTCTCCCGCGAAAGGTCGGGGCAGCAATCGCGCGAATGTAGTCCATTCGTTTCAATGGCGATGGTTCATCCTACAGGCTGCGCGATCCCTCGTCGATCCGGCCCCCAAGGGGCCGGCTGGGGACGAAAGCGTTGAAGTCAGGTCACCGACGCGGCATGCCAAGCACCGAGGTGCGCGTCTCGCCGCGCTGGTTGGCCTGCCAATACTGGCCGGTGTCCGTATCCAGGCAGGTGAGCCAGCCGTCGCCGTAGGCCCAGGTGTCGATGCAGATCGCACAGCCCAGGTGCAACGGCTTCCCCGAGCGCTGCTGGGTATGGCCGCAGATCATGACCTTGCCCGAACAATGCAGCCGGGCGCTGCGCAGGTGTTCCCAGTGCAGCATGTAGCTGGGCTGTTCTTCGAGAGGCAGGTCGGGATAGGCGTTGGCATGGACGAAGAAATACTGCTCGGTTTCGTACCAGTCCTGGCAGCGTTCGAGCCATTCCCAGTGGGTCTCCGGAACGTCCGCCAGCGTGCCCGGCTGCCCGTCGCGCGCGTACGAATTCAGAGTCTGCCGGCCGCCGCATTGCAGCCACTCTTTTTCCTCGGTGCTCGGACGGTCTTCCGGGTTCGCCAGCCAAGCCGTCCAGCCGCCGACTTTTTGCCAGTTCTGGCGCTCCGACCAGACGCGCCGGGCTTCCACCATCATGATCTCGTGATTGCCGCGCAACGGCAGCAGCCGGCAGCGCTGCGCCAGCTCCAGCAACCGATCCAGCACGCCCTTTGAATCCGGCCCGCGATCGACGTAGTCGCCCAGGGTGACGAGCAGATCGTCCGGCTGCGGGCGCACCTCAGCCAGCAAGAGGTCGAGGGCGGTCAGGCAGCCGTGCATATCGCCGATGGCCAGGGTGCGCATGGTCAGCTGGGTTAGCCTCGCTGGGGTGACGTGGTTCGCACTACGCGATTGTGACAAACGGTCGTGCGGTGAAGCAAGAGGAGCCGGGCGCGGACAGGTCGAATTGGCTCAATGACCAATGCTCATATCGCGATGCCCAAGGACCGCAACCGTTCGGGAAGTGCTTCCCCGTGTCGGTAAACCAGGCCCTGCAAGCCGACAGCCCGCGCTCCGACGATGTTGGCTTCCAGGTCGTCGATGAACAGGCATTCCTCAGGCGCGCAGCCGGCGCGCTGTTGGCAATGCTCGAAGAACGCCGCTTTCGGTTTGCGGGTGCCGATCTCGAACGACAGGACCAGGTGATCGAGATGCCGCAGCACGTCGGCGAATTGCCGGCGGAACTGCCGGGCGTGGATCTCGTTGGTGTTGCTGCCTAGCAGGAGCCGATACCGGCCGCGCAGCCGGGGCACCAGGTCGCAGATTTCGGGATTGGGCCAGAAAATGTCAGCCAGCGTTTGATCGAGCAGCGCATCCGGAATGGTAATGCCCCAGGCGGTCCGCAGCCGGGTAAACACTTCGGCGGATGTCAGCAGGCCGGCTTCAAAAGGGTCTTCCAGATCGAAGTCAAGCAGCGTGTCGAACAGCATTTCCTCGGGCAAGCCGGTCTGTTGCGCCAGGCGGCGCGTCGCCCGGCGGTGATCGAAGAAGCCGATGACATTGCCGAAATCGAAGATGATCGTTTGGATCGACATACCGTTCCAGGGAGTCTTGTTTAGCGACGCTTCGCGGAAGCGTTGCGCCTCAACGCTTCTCCGAAGCGTCGCTAAACGAAAATCGTCGTCATTACTTCACGGCCTCGGGCATCTTGAGGATGTAGGCGTTGACTTCGGTGTATTGCCGGCTGGGCGGCCCAGGGGCGACCGCGACCCGCTTGCCGTCGGCGGTGATGGAAACATGGTTGAACGGCCCCAACGGCAGTTCAGCGCCATAAAGCATCTTGCCGTCGGCCACGTTCCAGACGGCCAGGTAGCCCATGTTCTTCGGTGCGTTGCCGGCGCTGACCAGGAACTTGCCGTCCTGGGTGAAGCGCAGGCTGTAGACCCAGCCGGGATGCGCTTGCGGCGGGCCTTGCAGCACCGGCGGCTGGTCCTTGGGCGGCGGTTGGTTCGCTTTCAGGGTCGGATTGACCAACTCGCGGACCACGCTGCCGTCGGCCACGTTCCAGAGCTTGATGCTGCGGTCTCTGCTGCCGGACGCGAGCAGCTTGCCGTCCGGGCTGAACGCCGCCGCGAAAACGCCGTCGCGGTGGCCCTTCTCGAAGTCCTTTTCCTTGTATGCCTTGAATTCGCGCACCGGCGTGCCGCCCAGGGCGTCGAAGAGTTTCAGGCTGTTGTCCTTGCTGGCCGTGACGACTTGCTTGCCGTCGGCGGTCCAGGCCACGGAGTAGATGGGTTCGGGAGTCGGCGTGGTGTGCGCCGCGATCTGCTTGGCGACCGCGCCCTTGGCCACGTCCCAGATGCGCAGATTGCCATCGTGGCAGCCGGTGGCCAACAGGGTGTTGGTTGGGTCGAAGGCGACGCTATCGACCAGGTTGGGATGCGCCAGCGTTTTATTCGCCGCTTCGGCTGCGATCTTCCAGACCTTGATGGTCTTGTCCTGGCCGGCGCTGTAGAGCGTGGCGTTGTCGGCCGCGATGGCCAGGTCCGCGGTGGCCAGGCCGGTGCCGTAGCCCTGCAGCGGCTTGCCGAAG